>JACPFA010000046.1 GCA_016183235.1 Deltaproteobacteria bacterium | reverse complement strand
TTTTGAAATTCATTCGGGACTTATCGACAGAAGAAATGAGAAAGACTCCCAGAATAAAACCACAGAATAAAATCCATTACTTTTTTCTCGGAATCAAAAATCAAATTACTAGAAATGGGCTCATCCTGATTAGCGCCTACAATACTTATAATAAATAAATTATAAGTATTTATAAGGATATAAGAGCAAGGGTCTTCTTACATCCGAATTAATTTTGCATTTTTATTAACGCATTTTTTAGAAAATACGTGGCCTGACAGTCATCTTCGTTGTAGCGGAGTATTTTCTCTTTCATGCTCGTGTTGCCATCTAGATATTCATTCATCCAGACAATAGAGGCTGCCCCACCCGCATCGTTGGCATCCCATTGAAAACCAAGAAATTTGCAAATTGCTTTGAGGCCATAGCTGGTCAGCGGCCAGTCTGTATGAGTGGCAATCAACCTACAGAGGTCAATCGCCATGCCATTTTCTGCAAATAGTCTGTCGTAGATATGTGTGTCTAGTTTGTGTTTGCTGATGAGGCGCTTAATAGTGTCCCTTTCATAATCGCCATAGTGGTAAATTGGAGTGTCAGGGTACTTATCAAAAAAAGCGAAGAGCTGTTCAGTGATGAGTTTCTCGTTTTCACGCCTGTCAGCAAAAAATGCGATATATTCCGGTTCTTTGCCTTTTTCTACAAGGAGTGCGCCATGAAGATAAACGAAATCTTGCGTGGGATCATCTTCAATGTCGAAGTGTATTTCTAAATGGGTTTCGGGAAACGTAATGGGTTGGCGAATCACTGGCTGATGAGTGATATGAAGGCGTGCACGTTCAATCGATTGGGCGGGAAGGTCAGCAGGCATACTTTTCCAAAAATAGCCTTGTTCTTTTAATGCTTGTGCTTTGCTTGTCAGCTGAGCAGTGTCTGCATTTGCCAAGTCTTCAATTGTTTCAATGCCGAGCGCTTTAAGCCCACCCTTCATGGCCTGACCTACGCGATACACAAGTGAAATGTCGTGTTTTTCATTAGCCCACTTGGTGCATGATGCTTTCCACTCACACATCCCACAATTACTGTTGATGGTAGGTTCTGCTCCAAACGCATTGCCTTGCAGATAATTTTCAAGTTGCTGAAGTGCCCATTCATAATGCATGGGTGGTTTATAGAGAGGAATGGGAAGAATGCGTGCTTTGGTTTTATAAATGTAGCCTTTATCGGGTCTTTTCCCCTGCACTTTTTCCAAGAGTTCACCGTAAAAATAGACCTGCCAAAATTGTTCCATGGGGGCTTTTTCGTTGCCATCATCCCAAGTCGCATCAATGCGGGTCAATTTAATGTCCATGGGATAGTAATGGTAATCACCTAGATTTGATTTGCCTGGAGATTTCAAAAGTAGGTCAGGCCGGCCGAGTTTGTTGCCTGAGATCAAAACCCCTTGATAGATAATATCAACACCTGCTTGCATGGCACTGAATGTCTCCTTAGCCAAAGCTTCGGATGCGGGTTTTTCAGGATCGATCGCACGAAATGATTTTTCAGAATGATCGCGCTGATACGATTCAATGACTTTTGCTTCATATTGCACACCCGAAGCCCATAGCAATTTGATCAGAGGATGAATTTCAACTTTGAGAGCTGGGTCGCCGTTGTAATCCATGAATGGCCGATAGGCGCATTTTTTGAAATTGTAGAGGTCGGTGGCAATAATATAATTTTTTTTACTCATAATAGAATCGTATGAAGAATCGTATGACGGAGGAACGTTAAACTCAATCGTTACAATGAGTTACCTTTCCTTCGTCATATGATTTTATATTCTTTCAGCAATTGTTTCGACAGCGTCGAAATAATCCGCTCGCCATACTCCGCTCGTTTACTCTGTAGGACTTCTTCACTAATCCTTTTCCCAATACGCCAATAAAGCGCAACAAGGGTATTAGTGACCGAACGAGCGACATATTTGCGCGCCTGCTCGATCAAGGCGCGAACGTCACGGACGAGGGAGCCTGATTTCACTGGCTTGCTTGGCTTTAAAGTCATCAATTGTGTTTTACGTTTTGGCATTACCTATAACCCATCATAATTTTTTAGAAAAAATTCCCATTCTCCCCACGAGCGCATCATATCAACCAATGTGTCGTTATATTTCTGTTGAGCAACTTTTTCAGGCCATCTCTCGCTGATGGCATCAGAAATGCCATCACCATGTAGATCCAGATTGTTTTCTTGAGCCATCTTGAAGATTCTTAAGAAATCATGTTTGTACCCATCTTGATGCGGACTGCCACCAATTCCATTGACCCGTTGATCAATATACTCGTGAATTTTTGTAACCAGCTCACGCTTGTCCATAAATGCTCCTTTCACAAATCTTCAAATGACCCGACCTGTTTTTTCTGCTTGTAGGAAATTCCCTCAAGCTGAGACAAACTATTATTCTTTGCAAACAATGCCCCTTTAGAATTTTCAATAAACCGGTAAACCATCCCGTGCTGTCGGCACCAGGCATCACCGGCATGCCGTTTGGCATGTGTAGAAACCCAGGCGAGAAAGCCGGCTCCTTTGGTTTCATGGATCTCCTTTGATCCGTCCGCATAGGTGACAAGAAAATCCGGAAAGTAGTGGCGCGAAATAATCCCAAAAATCTTATAAGGGATTCGAATTCCGTGGTCCTTGGTCCAAACAATCACGCCACCCATATTTTCCAATTCCAACATGTAATCCCGTTCCAGAAGGCTGTCATAAGCAGCTTCCCCATTCGGGTCTCTCTTAAGTCCTTTAAGAATTCCTCTTTTTGACTGAATCATTTCTCAGATCCTTCACCAAGAATGCCCAAGACGATTTCTGGCTTCCGAAACTCATCCAAAATCTGGGGTAAGGAAAAATGCAGTTTACGCAATTGGGCCTCCGGTGATTCGCCCAAACCACTAACCCCCTGAATGGCGAAAAGTTCGGTCAAGATCCATTCCAGTGCTTGCATCAACTTAAGCGTTTCCTCGGCTGTCTCCATCTTGAAACAAATCATCAGCGCATGATGAGGCTCATTGAGCAGGTCTGTTTGGAGTTCCCGAATTAAGTCTTCCCGTTTTTTATTCTTGTATTGACCGGCCACACTTTCATTAAGTTCCTCAATATTAACCTCTTCTTCCGGCAAGACATGAGCAGTTGTATCGCCCCCCAGCTTTTGACTTTTTATATTGGTAATTCTTTGCAGGGCCGATGATATTTTTTTTGCTAGGGGAAACTCTCGAAAATGTTTTTGCCAATTGGCGATGGGATTAACACCCTTACCCTCAATGGAAGGAAGGCTATTGAGTATATCTTCAATATCCAATTCCGGTTTCTTGTCTTCCTTCTTGGCCTCCTCCGATTCCTCTACTTTTGGCTTTTCTAGTGGAATATCTTCAATGTGAGCATCTTCCACGGCGTCGCCTGGATTCAGTGGCTTGGCGTACTTTTGAGCTGAAAGAATCTCCCAAAGCCAATCATGATTAAATGCAGGGTGGTCGATGACAAAAAGAAAATCCCGTTCGTTGGGCTGGCGAATCCTTCTTAGGCCTCGACCAATAATCTGAGGACCGTAGACCGTATAAATCCGATCACCTTTTTTCTGGTAACTGAATTTTCGGAAAAGACAGACAATGGCAATATTTCTAACATCCCAACCCTCACGTAACATCGAAACGGCGATAATAACCCGCACCTTGCGGGTTTCATGCCATAATGCCTCGTCTTCTTTACTCAAACCCTCTGGGCCTTTGCGCCCAAGAAAAAATGCTTTCCTGTTTTGCAGTTCTTCTTGTTTGCTGTGAACAAGCAATAATTCTTCTGGTTTATAGCCAAATGGGTTTTTCTGAAGAGTTTCATAAATTTTAAAAGCATCTTTTTGAGAGAGTGCAACCGTCAGCATCAACGGTTCCCATTGTGGCTTATCATCCACTCCGCGAGGGACACATTTTTTCTGATAATCTAAACAGCTTTTTGCAATTTGAAGCTGTTGTCTTCGGGCGTTATCTGCCGTGACGAAACGAACAGCGCCGCTTCGCCTCAGTTCGCTTTCGATCTGTTCCCAGGGCATTTCTTCGGCATCAAGCGTGCGAATCACCTGATTGTTTTCGTCCCACTCTTCATATTGTAGTTTGACGCTTTGGATGTCTGGTCTGGTTACTACGATCTGTTTTACCACTCCATCGCGCATGGCTTCCTGCACATGGTATTCATACAGCGGTGGGTAGGTATCAAGGTCTTGCTTATCGAGGCGGTAAGGGGTTGCCGTCAGGTCAATGCGGGCAATGGTTTTCCGGCGCAAAAGTTTTAACACTTCCCGATATTCTCCCGCCGCTGCATTATGGGCCTCATCATTGAAAATCACGAGTTCGGGTGTCACCTTGTCTGCAAGGAGAACTTCAAGGGCAGGAGAGCCCTTGCCTTCGTAAAGTTGATGGATGTTCGCGACAATGACGTTGGCATCACGGATACCGGAAGCATCACTTCCATCCCGCAGGACCTTGCACACAAGGCGCTCAGGAACCTTAGTGCAGGAGTTGAAGAAAAATGGAAACTCCCTGAATGCAAAAGCAGGGTTGCGGATCTCAAAGTCATCTTTGACCCGTTCACGAACAATGGTGTTGGGGACAAGAATCAGAAATTTTTCGCACTTACGAACCTGCCAGAAGTAGGACATTAAACCGGCCATAATGACGGTCTTGCCACCTCCGGTTACAATATCGAGAAGGCATTCCCACTTTCCTCGTACTTCACCATTGTGAATGACTCTTGCGATGGCCTCCCATTGATGGCGGTAAAGTGGTTTGGAGAAATCCTGCCCGCTGAGACGTTCTAAAAACCCTTCTGCCACCAGTCTTTGATGGTCATCCAAATTCGGAAACTGGGGCGTCTCTGTCCAGAGCCGCCATTGTAATTCTTCTTCGGTAATCATACGGTCATTTTCTCTTTTTTCTGATGGTCGGCTTTTCAAGTCGAGCGCGGTCAGATTCCACAAGTGCCTTGAGTTGTGCTACTGATGGCAGTGCCGTGAGATAACGGGAAATAAAAAGTTTGTTGTTCATTCCGGCTGTGGCGTACTCGACTTCGGTATGATCCTTGTCACTGCACAAAAGAATACCCACGGGCGGATTGTCGTTTCTGTCAGCCATATTCGCCTTGAACCAATTGAGGTAAAAGTTCATCTGACCCGCATCGGTATGACGAAAAGCCCGAACTTTGAGTTCAATCAGTAGATGACACCGCAATCGTCTGTTATAGAAGACCAAATCGACGCGGTTATGTTTGTTGTTCATGGTTATCCGAAACTGACGGGCCTCAAAACAAAAACCCGTTCCCAGTTCCAGCAGGAACCTTTGCAAGTGATTAAGCAAGGCTGTTTCAAGGTCGGTTTCGGAATATTCGGGCCGCTCCGCCAATCCGGTAAATTCCAGCACATAGGGATCACGAATGAGGTCGTCAATGGTTTCTGTTGGCGCTTTGTGCGCCTGTGTCCGGCCACGCTCAATGACCGCTTTTTTGTTCGTCGAAAGCCCTGTGCGTTCATAGAGCAGTGATTCGATTTGGCGTTGAAGCTGGCGTTTGGACCAGTTTCCTCTCAGACATTCGTTTTCGTAGAAGGCGCGTTTGACCGGATCGGCCAATCTTACAAACTCTTGTAAATGCGTCCATGAGAACCGCAGCACGGTTTCCGACTGCAAAGGAGTCACACCTTTGGTATCACTCTCTTGTATTTCATATACACCGTCTACGGAATCCCTAATGGGAACGAGCATTCTGAATGCATTCAATTTGGTCACCGCCGGCGACCAAATTGGCGCAAGGGCATTTCTAGTAGCCGGTGATTTGGCCACCGCTGGCGACCGAATCAGTGAAACTATCTGAGGATAATTCCGAAAAAATAAGCGCATGCGTCCAAGCATCTCGCGACTACAGCCAGGAACTCCTCGTGCTGCAAGGTCGACAGCCAATGTCGGCAAGAGCCGTGCGCCATATGCGGCACGATCCGCACCTTGCTGCTCAAACGTCACAATGTAAGCTCCGATGACCCAGTTGCGCAAAACCAGCGCCTGATTAACTGCTACAACGGCACGCCCCTTCATTTCCTGATGGATAGCCTGAATGGCGTCAATCAAAGTTCGGTAATTCATGGATTTCATTTTGATGTTCTTCTCCGAATTTACAACTACCGATTTTAATTTTTCTTTGGGCTTTCTCATAGATTCACAATCTTCTCTTCAATAATCCTGCAATCAGTTTCACTCACTTCGATTTGGGCGGCAACTGTGGCCTGCCCGTCAAGATTATCCTGTACTCTCGCCGCAATACTGTAAGTGCCTGACTGTGAAAAAATGTGCTCTGTTGTCAAGATGGCAGTGAAATCTCCATTCTTTCCATCTCTATTCAAAGCATGCTCTCGACTGGCAAAGCGCTTGTCATCATAGGAGAAATCCCACTGGCAGTTGATGAGCCTCGCGCCAGCACCAATAGCCCTTGCTCCTTCCAAAGCGAAAGAGACGGCCAGTTTGTTCCTGCTTGTGACAACGATTTTCCCGGCAAATGGCGCGCCGGTGAATGAGAGGAGTTGATTGAGACGATTGAATTTCAGGTCGAGATTGCTTTCACCAACATTGCGGAAAATTTTCTGCCGGAAACTCTCGCTTCCCAGGGAAATCAAATCGATTTGTAACTTGACGCCCTTGCTATTGAGTGTCTCTGCTGCCTTGCGCTTCCAACCTTCACATTGTGGATCAAAAGACCAGCCGATAATCTGAAGGATCTTATCTTCACCTTCGGCGAATTGTCGAGAATACTGTTTGACCGTGTCTTTGACGGCACCATCTACTTGAGCAAGGGTCAGCCGCTCATTAGGATCGCCCGGACCAATGGAAAGGATAATTTTGTTGTTAGCCAGGCCATGAATCCACTGAGCATGACCAGTAAAGGGCATGGCCTGATATATGGTGAGGATGAATTTTGAAAATTCATCATGGGAGATACCACGAAACTTATCTTGTGGATAACTACCGACGTAACCAACACGGATATCAGCAATATCCGCCTGTTTCATGGGTAAGGTCGGCTGGGCCTTGGTTGTAACGGTTACGCCAGAAATATTTTCAGCAATGTCAATCAACCGGCTGGCGGTGACGCTGACTGCAACGCGGGAAATATCACAGCCGATAAATCGGCGGCCTAATTTGAGAGATACAGCACCCGTTGAGCCCCCACCCATAAAAAAATCGGCAACGACATCACCAACATTGGTTGATACTTTTAAAATTCTTTCCAGTAAAGACTCTGGTTTTTGAGTCGGATATCCAATGCGTTCAAAAGCACTATTTGTAATAATTGGAATTTGCCACCAGTCGAAAGGTATGCGTCCTAAGGGATTCATCTTAACGTACATTTTATCGCCCACTTTTTTCGGTGTTGCCGACTTATGTGGAGATGAGTACGGCTCTCTTCCCTCGTCTGCATTGAATGTGTAATTTGCAGATTTACCGTAAAATAAAAGAATATCATGTTTTCGAGAATATCTATCTTGGCTTGCACCACCTGAACCATAACACCATACAATTTCGTTAATAAAATTATCGAAATCAAAAATCTTATCCATCTCACACTTGATGTAATGGGACGCATGCCAGTCACAATGAACATAGATGGAGCCCGTTGATTTGAGCACCCGCTTCATTTCCCACAAACGAGCATTGAGCCAAGCCAGATAAGAAAACATCCCATCCTGAAAAATATCGGTAAAAGAACGAACTTCATTATCGTCGCCCCAAATTTGAGTATAGGTCCGGTTGGAAAAGAAGGGCGGGTCGATGTAAATCAGATCGATTGATTCAGTGGGTAACTGGCGCAAAACGTAGAGATTGTCCCCCAGATAAAGCTGATGAGGTTCCAAGTTTGGCGAACCAAAGCTGACGTGATCATCGGGATGATGCGATGCCGGTGGAAATAATCGCGGCAATTCTAATTTTGGGAAGAGATGGCCGTAGTGCTGTTTGGCATCATACCCATATGGTGCCATCGTGGGGTCGGGCAAATGAGTCCCCGCTCGCGCTGACCGGCGCAATTTCTCAGTGGAGAAAAATTTCTCTTGAGTTGGTAGAGTCTCTTGACCCAACTTTTCTGGATTCTTCATATTCTATGTAGGCTTTCCCACACCTCTCCGTGATCTCTGACGAATCTCCTCTTTCTCTTCGTCCACGAGATCAGGATAGCGATTTATGATATTTTCTGCGTTCCCGAATGTTTTCCATTTTTCTACGGCTTCCTTGATAAGGCCGTCGATAAATCGTTTACGCTCTTCTTGTTTTGATTCCTTATGTTTTGATTGTTCGAAATCTAAAGCGCTACGAGTGATTTCTGCGCTGTGCTCCGAGGCGCGCGCGCTTATTTCAGAACTTTTTGCTGAGGCACGAGAGAAGTAAAGTCCCACTCCAGAAATACCTACTGCCAATATTGAAATCCAGTCGGACAGAGTCATATTACTTAACGCCTTTCATCATATTTTGATTTCTTTCAATAAGAGAACGGAGCCCGTGAAGATATCGGGATGGAATCCCCGCAATGATATCTTCACTATCTTTTCGGGCGATTCTATAAACAGAAACTGGATCAATTTGATTATTCCAGATTTTATTTTCTCCCGGAAGTGTGGTCCAAATGGCGATCCCTACAGGCGGTGATGACGGTGTGTAGCCGCCTGAATAAACGCGCACAATTTCTTGGGAATGAAGGACGGCTTCTTGTCGATTGCCCGTCATGTAATTAAAAACGAGTGGCCCAAAATGGAACGAATGGCGCTGCTTGTTAGTCCGCATTAAGTTGGCATCAAAAGTGTCATCAGAGATCAGATAGTTTGCCAGATAAATTGAATAGGAAGCCGTATTTTGAAGATCAATGTATTCAGGCGATTTATTAGTGGAGGAAACTTTCAATTCGATCTCACTTGTCGCCCAAACATAATAGTAAAGAGCCTGGCGAATGAAATCCGAGAGGTTGAGTCCTTGGGAAACCGCAAGGCGCTGTAATTGCTGCTTCTCCTCTTCAGGAATACGCAACATAATCCCAGTGTCTTTTGGAGCCAGCGCTCGCCCCAACATCTCAGCTAAATTCCTAGTATTTTCAGCGTTGTTCATAATGTTTTTCGGTACGTAATACGATTTGCAATGCACGTCAAGAAAAAAATAGCCCATACAATTTGTACGGGAGAAAACTCAATCAAAGATTCCCGGATGTGATCCGTCATTTTAGCTCTTTGGCCATTTGGGAGGGGGCAGTTTTCGAGGTCCTTTTTGAACCGTTGCCACGTTCGATCCGATCTCTTTCCCATGAGGGACCGAAGTCCCCGGATCCCGACCGATGATTGAATCATCGAAATCCCACCCAAAACCTGAAGGGCCTTAGGCGGCCTCATGCCACCGGTGGTAAGAATAGGATCATATGATTTCCTTTGAGAAAAATAATAGTGGTAATAATAGATGTAATGTGTAAAGATCTTGTACTTTCAAAATTCCCTGCGGATTTTGTGGAGGTTTAGAAATAATGAAAACCCTCTTCCTATTTGAAAATGAGTTGAAAGAAGTTCCGGCGACATCTGCTTGGTATATCGGTGATCTTGGCGAGGCCCGCGGGAAACAGGAACTCTTTACAAAGCAGTCGCAACAGAAGTTCAAAGTCCTGCGACAACATGCCTTGATCGAAAGCGCTGTGTCGTCTAATCGAATCGAAGGTGTAACGGTTGATCAGGACCGCGTGAAGGCTGTGGTGTTAGGTCGTGTGGCTCTGCGGGATCGTGATGAAGAAGAAGTGCGAGGATATCGCAACGCCTTGAAATGGATTCACGAGAAGAAGCCTGATATTTCAGAGAAAACGATTAAGGAGCTTCACAATCTCGCGCGAGGCAAGGCCGGAGACGCCGGGCAATATAAAACAAAAGATAGCGACATCATCGAACGCTATACCGATGGTACCTATAGCGTCCGTTTTAAAACAGTTTCCGCAAAAGAGACGCCGCAAAACATGAGCGAGCTCATCTCGCTATGGCAGGACCATATCAAAAATAGATCTGTTCACCCGCTTGTCATCCTGGCTGGATTTAATCTCGACTTTCTTTGTGTTCATCCGTTTCGGGATGGAAATGGTCGTGTCTCTCGCTTGCTTCTCTTGCTCCAACTTTATCATCTTGGTTATGAAGTTGGGCGATACATCAGTCTTGAACGGCTGATTGAGGAGAACAAGGAGCGTTATTATGAAACGCTGAAACTAAGCTCCCAAGGCTGGCACGAAGGCAAACATGGTCCCTGGCACTATGTTAACTTCATATTGTTCATTATCAAGGAAGCTTATAAAGAATTCGAGGAGCGGGCTGGTCAAATCAAAGAGCCAAAGGGGGCCAAAACAAAATTAATTGAAGCGGCAATTCGATCGTTGAAAAGCGGATTTACGGTTTCAGATCTGGAAAAATCCTGTCCCACCGTAAGCCGCGATATGATCCGACGGGTGCTCCATGATCTCAAGAAAACAAAGAAGGTTGAATGCATCGGACGTGGCCCGGGTGCCACCTGGAGGCAGAAAGGGTAATACGCTTCCCAATACAGGATTGACAGCTATCGGGGATAGGGATATTGGCTTTAGGCTTATTGAATGGAGTGACGAATATGGTACGCATTGGCATTAATGGTTTTGGGAGAATTGGTAGAAATATTATTAGGTTAGCGAGGGTTAATCCCCAATTTGAGTTGGTGATGATCAACGATCTAACCGATAGTGCAACGCTGGCTCATTTATTAAAATATGATTCGGTGCATGGGGTGTTGCCAGCCGAAGTTTCTGCCCAGGGGGATGATTTAAAATTAGATGGCAAGCCGATTCGTTGTGTTAAGCAAACCGATCCGGCGAAAATTCCCTGGGAAGATTTGGGGGTGGAGATTGTTTTGGAATGTACGGGTAGGTTTACTGATGCTGAAAAGGCCAAGGCCCATTTGAAGGGCAGTGTAAAAAAGGTGATCATTTCGGCACCTGCTAAACACGAAGATATTACGGTGGTGATGGGGGTTAATGAAGATAAATACGATCCGAAAAAACATCATATCTTGTCGAATGCTTCTTGCACGACCAATTGTTTGGCTCCGGTCGTCAAAGTTTTGCATCAACATTTGAAATTGCAGCGTGGGTTTATGACCACCATTCATGCTTACACCGGTGACCAACGTATTCATGATGCGCCCCACAACGACTTGCGGCGGGCTAGGGCCGGGGCTTTAAACCAAATCCCCACCACCACCGGAGCCGCTCGGGCCATTGGTTTGGTGATTCCCGAATTAAAGGGTAAGCTTGATGGCATGGCGATTCGGGTGCCAACCTCTAATGTGTCTTTAGTTGATTTAGTATGTGAGGTCGAAAAATCTACTTCAGTAAAAGAAGTGAATGAATTGTTCAAACAAGCGAGCCTTGGTGAATTAAAAGGTATTCTTAACTATTGCGAATTGCCGCTGGTTTCTTCAGATTATAATGGCACCACGGCTTCTTCAACCATTGATGCACTTTCAACGAATGTCATGGATGGGCGATTGGTTAAAGTGCTGGCTTGGTATGACAATGAAATTGGTTTTAGCCAAAGGATGGTTGATTTAACTCTATTGGTCGCTAAAAAGACGCTCTAATCATGAAATTCATTGATGAGATAGAATTAAAAGACAAAAGAGTTTTTATGAGGGTGGATTTTAATTGTCCGCTCGATGCCCAAAATCAAATTACCGATGACACTCGCATTCGTAGGGCCCTTCCCACTTTACAATATGCTTTAGAAAAAAGTGCCAAAGTCATTTTGGCTTCGCATTTAGGGCGGCCCAAAGGGGTGCGTAACCTTCATTATAGTTTGTTGCCGGTGGCCGAGCGTTTGGCTGAGCTTACCAACCACGAAGTGCTGTTGGCTGAAGACTGTATTGGCGATGGGGTTAAGAAATTAGTGTTAGATTTAAAAGATGGGCAAATTCTCATGCTAGAGAATTTGCGGTTTCATTCTGAAGAAGAAAAAAACGACGATCAATTTTCCGAAAAATTGACGGCGTTAGCCGATGTTTATATTAATGAGGCCTTTGGTAGCTTGCATCGTGCCCATGCCTCGACGGTGGGAATGGTCCGACTTGTAAAAGAATATGGCGCCGGTTTTTTAGTGAAAAAGGAAATAGAATATTTAAGTCGCTTAGTCAAAGACCCAGAGAGGCCTTTTCTTGCTATTTTGGGGGGTGCCAAGGTTTCTGACAAGATCGGGGTGATTGAAAATTTGCTCAATCTAGTCGATGGCCTTTTAATTGGTGGGGCCATGGCCTTTACCTTTTTGAAATCGCAAGGCTATAAAGTTGGTAATTCGTTGGTGGAAGAGGAGCAGCTCAAAGTGGTCGATAAAATATGGAATCGAGCCAAGACCAAGGGTATCAGTCTCCATTTACCTCAAGATCACGTGATGGCAGCAGCCCTAGAATTACCTGAAACCAAAAAATTGAGTCTCGATCGCAACATTCAAGAAGGCTATCGTGCCTTTGATATTGGGCCCAAAACCATTGCTTTATTTAGTCAAGAAATTGCCAAGGCAAACACCATTTTATGGAACGGCCCCATGGGAGTTTTTGAAAAGAGCACCTATGCCCAAGGCACCTTGCAAGTAGCTCAAGCGGTGGGAGATAATCCAGGTTTAAAGGTGGTGGCGGGGGGTGATTCGGTGGCAGCCATTAATCAATTAGGGCTGCAAGATAAAATTTCGCATCTTTCCACCGGCGGTGGTGCAACTTTAGAATTTTTAGAGGGGAAAGTTTTACCCGGCATAAAGGCGTTAGAGGCATGAAAGCAATACCCTTGGTCATTGGTAATTGGAAGATGAACAAAACCATTGCAGAGGCTTCTGTGTTGGTTAAATCGATTTTAGCGCTGGGGCCAAATTTTAAAGATTGTGAAGCTGCTGTGGCCCCGCCGGCCACCGCCCTTTTTTCGGTGGGTGAGCTTTTAAAAGGCAGCCAACTAAGGTTATGTGCGCAGAATGTTTTTTACAAAGAAAGCGGCGCTTATACCGGTGAGCTTTCGCCTTTGTTTTTACAAGAGGTGGGTTGCCAATATGTATTGATAGGTCATTCCGAGCGGCGCCAATATTTTGGTGAAACCGATCAAGACGTGGCCAAAAAATTACACGCAGCTTTAGCTCATCACTTGACCCCGGTGGTTTGTGTAGGAGAAACTTTGCAACAGCGCAACGAAGGGTTGACCGTTGAGGTTGTTACAGCTCAAATTAAAAAGGCCTTTGAGGCTTGTTCGGCGGTACAAATGGAAAAGATTGTTATTGCCTACGAACCCATTTGGGCTATTGGCACTGGAGTTAATGCCACTCCTCTCCAGGCCGAAGAGGTTCATCAAGTGGTTCGCGAAAGTTTGGCTGACCAATTTGACAAAATTTTGGCCTCTAAGCTTCGAATTCTTTATGGTGGATCTGTGAAAGCGACTAATGCTAAGGAGCTCAAAGCACAACCCAATGTTAATGGTTTATTGGTGGGTGGGGCTTCCCTGGATGCTCAAGAATTTGTAGCCATCATGAGGGCGTAATAACTAAGGAGACCGTAGTCTACTATACATCTGACTTCGGCTCATGGCCTGCGACTGCGTCAGATTTCACAAAAAATTCATCAACGTAGCTTAGGCTACGCCTCCGAATTTTTTGCTCATCTTCCTTGTCTCGGCTCATGATCCTGTGTCATATGTACAGTAGACTACGGTCTCCTTAGTAACAAAAAAATTTAGGTGAAGATATGGAATTTCAAACCTTAGTGATTAGTATTCATTACATTGTTTGCGTGCTGCTCGTCATTGTTATTTTGTTACAAGCCGGGCGCGGCGCTGACGCAGGCGCAGCCTTTGGGGCAGGGAGTTCAGGCACGGTCTTTGGTCCGCGGGGCGCGGCAACGTTTTTATCGAAACTAACCACCGGTTTGGCGATTACGTTTCTTTTGACTTCGTTATTTTTAGTCAGTTTTTCTAAAAAACAGGGTCCATCGGTCATTAAACCAGGTTTAGACGCTACAGAAACACAGCCAGAAACCCAACCTGAAACTAAACCCAGTAAGTAGTTTTTAAAGAGGAGTTTTTTCTTGTCAATTCTTAAAAAGCTCCAGATGCAAGGCAGGCCGACGAAGCCGACCGAGGCGTATACTGATATACGCCGCAGGGAGTGCTGAGGAGGACAACGCGGCAGATGGACTTTTTAAGAATTGACGTAGCCCGGATGGTGGAATGGTAGACACGCATGTTTGAGGTGCATGTAGGGAAACCTGTGGGAGTTCGATTCTCCCTCCGGGCACATTAACGATAATTCATTGCAACCCATAAACTGAACAGGTTGCTAGTGGCGTGAAACAGAACACTAGCCGTAATTGAACCGGTTTTTTCCCTCAGCCAACCAAAGACCAGCGAGGGGAAAAAGATCGAAAAATGCCACCATTGCACATAAATGAAACTGTGCGAGATGGCAAAGAGTAGCGAAGTGAGTACCAACCCCCATCCCACCTGGGCGCCTAAAAACCTAAAGGGCTTGCCAAAATATTCATTCAAAAAAGTTTGCATGTAGCTACGAAAAAAGAATTCTTCAGGCAGGGCTACAAAAAATAGTTGGTAGGGTATGGCGGTTAAAAATTCTTGCCATTCGTGAGTAGGGGCAAAATTTCTGGAAAATGTAACAAACCCAAAAAAAATAAAATTGAAAACCCCCTTTTGCAAAAGATGATTTAGCCCAAGCATAATCGGGAATATGACGATGGAAAATATAATGAATAATTTGAGCGAAGCAAAAAGTTGCCCAAGGGTTTTTTCAAAGAGTGGCAGAGGGGGTTTTAGTTTCCACGTGGCAACTAAAGGAACGTAAATTAAGATGGCACAATTAAGGATAGCTAAATTATTTCGGATAAAAGTGATGGTTTGCAAACGAAACAATAAATGGATCCCCAGCATGGTGAGGACCCAAATGATCAAAAGTGAAAAAATCTTTAGCGAAGTGGGAATTTTTTCTTGCATATAAAGTAGACTATACCTGCTGCGACAACGGTAATGATCGACATGATTTGGGCCGTTGAAATGGCATTGTCTAAATAGACGCCGCGTTCTGGGTCGCCACGCAAAAACTCAATGAGAAATCGCGACACTGCATAAAATAGTAAAAAAGAGGTGATGAGTTGCCCGCGGAAGGTTTGGCGTTTTTTGAGCCATACCAGAAATCCAAAATTAATTAGGGCAGCTGCCATAGAATAAAGTTGGGTTGGGTGTAGGGGGACGCCAGGGTATTTGCTGCCGGCATCACCGGTGTGAAATACCATCGACAAAAAGCTATCGGTGGGAGTCCCATAACAGCAGCCCGCTAGCAAGCAACCCAATCGCACAAAAAAATCTACAAAGGGGCAAGCATAGACAGCCAAGTGATCTAAGTAAGGTAGCGCGGCTGTTTTGCGAAAGGTTTTCAAATACAGAGTAAAAGCGACGCCTAACCCAATAAAGGCCCCATAAGAAACAAACCCGCCCCGCCAAATTTGGTAAATGTGAGAAGGATGTTGTAAATAATAACCAAACTCTTCTACAAAAACATGGAAGAGCCTGCCCCCAATGATCGCAGCGATGGTGCCTAAGATGCCCAGATCTAAAATGATAATTTGCGAAAGTTTATTACGTGGGGCCATGAGATAGGCGAAGCCAGTGGCGACCAAAGAGGCCATCATGAGCATGAAGGCAAAACTGGGGATGGAAAAGTTTTCGTGATAAAAAAGAAACGGTTTCATTTAGCTTTTTCTAACCTATACATTCTCCAAATTAACCACACGACTCCACAACTAATCGCAATGTCAGCTACATTAAACGCCGGCCACGTTAACTCAATGCGAAAATGTGAGCCCAACACTCTAAAATCAGCGATTTTATTGTACCAGTGAAAACTCAAAAAATCTACTACCGCCCCACGAAAAAAACGATCGATCATATTGCCAAGGGCACCCCCTAAAATAAAGGCAATCGGCGTGCGCAAGGTATGTTTGCCAAGGGGAGATTTTCGGTAGAAATGCATCAGCATGGCAAGGGCAATGGCTGAGATAATATAAAAAAGTATTTCTCGACTGCCATCGGGTAAATTAGCAAATATTCCAAAGGCAGCACCTTTATTGAAAACAAAAACGAGATCAAAAAAATTGGGGATAATCGTCCATTTTTCATTTAAGCCAATGCGTTGGACAATAAAATATTTAGTTAAATGGTCCAGCACGATGATGAGTGGAGAATAAATCAATAAGGTTTTCATATATCAATGCCCTCTCCCTGGCCCCTCTCCCACGAGGGGAGAGGGGACTCCATGAGGAATCATATCTCGATGGCCTTTACGCAACGGCTGCAAAGTTGGGGATGTTGAGTGCTTTTGCCCAAAGTAGTTGAACGTACCCAACAGCGCAAACATTTTTCACCTTCTGCGATGGTGACCTTAATTTTAAGTTCTGCAATTTCGGTGCTGGTGTAGGAGGGGTCGGGTAATTCGTAAACTAAGATAACCTGAGAAACAATAAAGATTTGCCCTAAAATCGATTCATATTTACGTAAAAACTTTAACCGCTCATCGTCTGCGGTTAGTCTTACTTGCGCCTCTAAAGAATGGCCAATGGTCTTTTCTTGCCGAGCAATTTCAAGGGCCTTCATCACCTCAGCGCGAATATTAATAAGCTTTGCAAATACCTCTTCAAGAGCAAGATCTTTCAGCGAGTCATCAGCCGAAGGGAGATTTTCAAGAAAAATAGAATCAAGTTTGTTGGCTTTGTTGAAGTGAGTGTAAATTTCTTCAGCCGTAAAAGATAGAATGGGCGCGACCAAGCGGCTGATGGCATGGGTTAAGTCATACAGGGTCGATTGAGCCGAGCGACGAGCGGCACTATTTTTAGGGCTAATATAAAGACGATCTTTTAAGATATCTAGATAAAAACTACTCAAGGTGTTGGTGCAAAAATTATTGATGGCATGATAAACAGAATGAAATTCAAAGTTTGTATAAGCATTGCGGCAATGGGAAATAAAATCTTGTAATTTATGCACGGCATAACGATCGAGTTCAGAACGTTCCGGCACTTTGACATAATGTTGATTAGCATCGAAATCAAAAAGATTACCCAAAAGATAACGCAGAGTATTTCGAAACTTGCGGTAGGATTCTACCGTGCGGTCAATAATTTCAGGAGAAAAACGGATGTCATTGCGATAATCCTCCGAGGCTGCCCACAATCGCAGAACATCAGCCCCCACCTTATTTAGAATTTTATCGGGAACGGTGTAATTTTGCGCCGATTTAGAATATTTTTTGCCAACTCCATCTACCACAAACCCATGCGTTAAGACTGAAAGATAGGGTGGGGTTCCGCGGCTGGCCATGGCCATGAGCAGCGAGCTATGAAACCAACCTCGATGTTGATCACTGCCTTCTAAATACATTTCGGCGGGGAATTTTAGGTTTTTTCTTCTTTCCAGCACTGCGGCAAACGAGACCCCTGAATCAAACCATACATCTAAAATATCGCCTTCTTTTTCAAACTTAGTCCCTTTGCAATGGGGACATTGAGTTTTAGGGGGCAGCAATTCGCCACTTGGTTTTTCAAACCAACAATCAGCCCCGTGTTGTTCAAATAAATCGGCAATGTGATACATGACTTTGGCGTCGATCAAACTTTGCCCGCAATCCACACATTTAAAGGTCATAAGGGGATTGCCCCAACTGCGCTGCCGGCTGATACACCAATCGGAGCGAGTTTCGATCATGCCATAAATGCGTTCTCGCCCCCAATGCGGGATCCATTTGACATGGCGAATGGCATCAAGCGTTTTTTCTCTCAATTCGTTAGTAGCCATGGAGATAAAATATTGGGGAGTCGATCGAAAAATGACCGGATTTTTACAACGCCAACAGTGAGGATAGCTATGAGTAATGGGCTCGTGTTGGAGAAGAGAGCCTTGTTTTTTTAACTCTTCGATGATGATTGCATTGGCGGCAAAGACAGATTTACCAATGACAGTGGGCAATTGTGCTTCGTCGGTAAAAATGCCATAATCATCGACCGGGTTTAAAACCGCCAGTTTGTTTTGCACCCCGACTTCATAATCTTCTTGCCCATGGCCTGGGGCAATATGCACGCAACCTGTGCCAGTCTCCAAAGTAACATGGTTTGAAAAAACCACTTTCACCTGGCGTGGTAAAAAAGGATGAGCTAAGTTTATACCGTGAAGTTTGGTGCCAGGGATTCGTTCGATGAGTTTGTCTTCTTTTTGCCCCACACTTTTACGAAAATTATCAAGTAAGCCTTCGGCAATGATATAAACTTCTTCTTGGAACTTAACCGCTACATAGGTGTAACCCCGATGCACGGCCACGGCTTGATTGGCAGGCAAGGTCCACGGCGTGGTTGTCCAAATGACCACACTGACGTTGGCATCTTGTAGGCGTGGATTGATGGAAGACAAATCATCGACTACTTTGAATTTCACAAAAATAGAAGGGGATTCGTGTTGGTCATATTCCACTTCGGCCTCCGCCAAGGCCGTGTGGCAATGGGTGCACCAGTGGATGGGTTTGGCACCTTTATAAACGTAACCTTTTTCAACCACGGTTGCGAGGAGGCGGGCAATGGTGGCTTCATAGGATCGATCCATGGTGACATAGGGATTGTCCCATTCTCCCAATATGCCCAAGCGTTTAAATTCAGTTCGTTGTGAATTAACAAAACCCATGGCGTATTCTCGGCAAGCCCTTCTCATTTCTAAAACCGAAGCTTGTTTTTTCTTGGCTTTAAATTCTTTATCGACCTGATGCTCGATGGGAAGGCCATGACAATCCCAACCCGGTACATATTCGCTCAAAAAACCTTCCATGTTTTTTGTTTTAACAATGATGTCTTTTAAGATTTTGTTTAAAATATGGCCAAAATGAATGGGGCCGTTGGCGTAAGGGGGGCCATCATGCAAAACAAAGGGGGGTCGCCCCTGGTTTTTTTGAATCACTTTTTCGTAAATTTTTTGTTGTTCCCATTTTTCTAAAATACCCGGCTCTTTTTGCGCAAGGCCTGCTTTCATGGGAAAGTCGGTCTGGGGAAGATTGAGCGTGGCCTTATAGTCAACGGTATTTGTTTCACTCATAGCAACGGCATTAAACATACCCTTCTGGGCGATGTCAAACCCTCAAATGCTTGACCTAGCGTTGAACTCCGGGCTAGGGGTAGACCCATGCCACCTTCGGTAAAAAAAGCGGTGATTCCTGCAGCAGGCTTGGGCACTCGGTTTTTTCCCATCACCAAGGCTGTACCTAAAGAACTTTTACTCGTTTATGATAAACCCAGCATCCAATGGATTATGGAAGAATTAATGGCGGCCGGGATTCGAGAGGTGATTTTTATTTTAAGCCCAGGCCGAGAAATGGTTTTTGATTATTTTCAAAAAGATCCTTTTTTAGAAAAAGAGCTTAAAGAAAAAGACAAGGCGCATTTGCTCAACAATTTTGAACGTATTTTAGATAAAATCCAGTTTACCAAAGTTTACCAAGAAAGACCATTAGGCTTAGGGCATGCTATTTTATGTGCCGAACCAGCGGTAGGGGATGAGCCTTTTATTGTGGTGTTGCCCGATGATTTGATTGATGGGCCTTATAATGTTTGCCTCGATTTTATCGAGGAATATCAAAAAAGTCATTGCAGTATGGTGGCGGTCGAAAAGGTCGATCGAGCGGTGATTCAAGATTATGGCATTGTTGATGCGGTCCCCTGCGGGGAACAATTGTTAAAGGTCAAGGGGCTCGTTGAAAAGCCTGATGCAAGGCATGCGCCTAGCAATTTAGGAATAGTAGGTCGTTATTTATTCACGCCTGAAATTTTTGGATATCTTGATAAAATTGCAAAAGGGAAATTAGGCGAAATTCAATTGACGGATGCAATGAGTGTCATGGCAGGGCAAGAAGGTTTGTTGGCCTATGAATTTGTTGGGAAGCGCTTAGACATTGGGAGTAGATCTCATTGGTGGTGGGCGAATCTTTATTTTGGATTGAAAGATGAAAAAGTGAAAACACGATTACGTAAGGAGATGTTATGAAAATTAAAATGAATCTAGGTTTTTTTATTTTTGGCGGGGTTTTGTTGCTAATTTTATTGCTTAAGTCGGCAGTGGTTATTCCGGCGGGTCATATTGGGGTGAAAAGTTTATTTGGGAGAATCAAACCTGAAATTCTTTATTCGGGGTTCCACATCGTGAATCCCGTTCTAACAATCTACAAAATGTCGACCCAAACTCAAAATTTAACCGAACAGTCCCAAGTGGCTTCTAAAGAAGGGCTGATCGTTGATTTA
This sequence comes from Deltaproteobacteria bacterium, assembly GCA_016183235.1. Lineage (NCBI taxonomy): Bacteria > Pseudomonadati > Myxococcota > Myxococcia > Deltaproteobacteria bacterium. Next base: position 24,187 of record JACPFA010000046.1, on the reverse strand, counting down.
GATGTGACTTTATTGTTCAAGTTAAATCCGGTGCGAGCCCCCGAGATCATGCAAAATGTGGGTAGGGGTTATGTGGCAACCGTCGTTGAACCTGAAATTCGTTCGATGGTGCGGGGCGTAACCGCTTCTTTTGAGGCCAAGGCCCTTTATACCCAAGCGAGAGAAACGTTAACGGCTGAAATCTTAGATAAGTTAAAGCTTCGTTTAGAACAACGTGGGATTGTTGTTGAAGAGGTTTTACTGCGCAGCATTATTTTGCCCAAAATGATTTCAGAAGAAATTCAACGCAAACTTCAGGCCGAACAACAAGCTGAGGCACAAAAACATATCTTGCAAAAAGAACAGCTAGAACTTGAGATCAAAAAAGTTAAGGCGCAAGGCATTATGGAGTTATCCAAGGGCTTAACTGAGACTTATCTAAAATGGGAGGGGATTCAGGCGACCAGCAAATTAGCCGATAGCGCTAATACCAAGGTTATTGTGATTGGCAGTGGGAGTAATGGATTGCCGCTAATTCTCAATGGGAATTGACCACTTATGGATGCCGGATCAGGTCCGGCATGACGTCATCCCGGGCTTGCCCCGGGATCCACTATGGGCATGACGGGTACATAGCTATGCTAAAAATAAGCATTTTTTTTGTTACTGTGTTTTTTTCTTTCAATTTCATTGCCCAAGCCGAAACAAAAATCATCGAAGATTTTAATCGCTATTCCATCGATGCTTTCCCTAAGTGGGAGGCCTATCCTTTTCAAAAGGGCAAAGCCAAGTCCGTTTACAAAATAAAAGAAGAAGCGGCTAATCGCTATTTAGCAGCCCTTGATGACCAAGATCTTTCCGCTCCTATTTTTAAAAATTTTAATTGGGATTTGAATCAATACCCCTATCTAAAATTTCGTTGGCGGGCGCAAAAACTACCACCAGGAGCAAGTGAAACCAGCCGAGCCACTAACGACAGCGCTTGTGGCGTTTATGTTGGGTTTGGTAGCCGGTTTTCAGGTGTGGCCATGAAATATGTGTGGAGTTCGAGTGCGCCGGTTGGAAATATTTGGGAAAAAGACAAGGGTAAGTTTTATATTGTCGTTAAACAAACCGGGCCGGCTAGTTTGGGGAAATGGCAGAATGTTTCAGTTAATGTGGCCAAGGATTATCAAAAGATTTTTCAAAAACAGGACTTAAAGCAACCTTTTGGTGTTTCTGTGCTTACTGATGGAAATGCCGTTCATCAAACGGCAGCTTGTGATTATGATGATTTTAGGATTAGTGATTGATGTCATTGCGAGCCGAGCAAAGCTCGGCGTGGCAATCTCGAGTGGGCCAATCGAGATTGCGGAGCCTGCCCTGAGGCTTGGCGAAGGGTCTCCTCGCAATGACACTTATTTCTCAATTTCAGGTGGAGTGTAACTACCATGCGAATCAACCTGCCAGTTTCCACCACGTTCTTCCGTGGCATCTAAAAGGATGTGTCCATATACAGGCAAATCACCGGTTGAGATAAAACCACCTCTTCTAGGATTGATGATCAGTTCTGGAAATCCAACGATAAAATATTGAGCACGGAATTTATGATCTGGCACCTTGTTTTCGTGGAGTTTTAAAAGAAAATCATAAAAATGCACCTCGAACTTTTTTGGACCTGTTTTGTTGACCGTGGTGCGCCCAATTCTCAAAAAGTCACCTTGTTTTAGAGTAGGTTGTTCTTCGAGTGGTAGATGGGATATCAGTTTGTCAACTTTAGGCATTCTGGGAGTTGATTCATCAGAACCTCCAATGGCAGGCAAGAGGGCTCTTAAGCGTCCCCATATAAAGGTGTTACCCCATATCTCGGCGGTACCGCGAATGTTGGAGATTGTTAAAGCACCAAAGTCTAACCTATCAAGCGTGCCGGATTCTTCAGGTTTTTTTGCATGGAGGTAAGAAATAGTGCGGATATCGTCGATCGACAGATTGGCGGATGTAACAACCTCGGTTTTAACTAATTTAAGATGGGGTCTTTGCTTGATTTGTTCTTCAGTAAAAGGAGGCTTGTGTCTTAACGACGTTGCTCCAAATTTGCCTAAGACTTGTAGTTTGTCAGAAGTGCCCTCTTTTTTGGTTAGCACCCAGCCATCTTTATTGCGCGTAAACTTGGCGAACCCAAGTATTTGCACGTCTTGGATATCGGGTACTAATCTCATATCAGGGATACCAAACGATGTTTCACCAGCCTTCACTTGAGCTAAATGGAGATTAAGATCACCCTCTAGTATGCTTGTTTCAGGGCTAATATGGATGCTGGCATTACGAACAAAACTATCTTTGAGATCACTGGTTAAAAATTTGGATTGTGCAGCTAACCCCAGGTAGGGAAGGTTAAGATCTAAAGAGATATGTTCATTTTCAAAGTTGAAAGTTCCCGCGGAAATAGAATTTGTCGAATTTTTGGGGTCAATGGTTGAGATTTGGAAATTTCCGAACTCAGGTTTGTCCAGATGAACTTGAACATTTTCACCCCTAATATCAAATTTTGTAATGATTTTGTTTGAGCCTTCTTGCTTTTTAGAATCGAACAATAGGTTGCTAATAACCAATTTTCCACCCATCGTGAATTCGAAAGGATTCTTATGATTACGCGTAATTGAGAAACTTTTGGTAGTTCCAATAGAAGAAGCCTCGATATGGAGGGTTTCTTTGGTTTTGGAAAAAGTAATTCGATCAACAAAAGGATCTTCAACAGATATGGCCCCAAACTTTTCTGTTGTCGAGCTTAAACTACTAACCGTAACGCCCGTTACATCTCCAAGAATACTTTCGCCATTGAAATGAAGATTGATGTTTTTAATTTCTTCGTCTTGAGCGTCGGGGGTGCCTTTGATGTGTAATATAACTTCTCCACTTTGCGCATGGGTTAATTTGAGATCACCAGCTTTAATGCCTTGGAGGTTAAGAGTAACAGGAAAGATTTGATCTGGGCCAAAACCTTTTATTCCATCAATGGCAATAGACGCAATGGATACTCCAGATTTTGTTTCTAAAATGAAATTCCCAAATTTAAATTTTGAAGGACCTATTTTAAGGTTGCTAATATTAAAACTCTTCTCGTGGGTGAGTGGGTCTGAAAAGAGGACTATTTTGATGGGTTCACCCCCCATAATTTGAATATTTCCAAAATCACCGGAGGCTTTAATAAAATCTTTAATGGCAATTTTGATATACCCCGTTGCTTCCATAAGCCCTTTTAAAGACAAGGCCTTTAAGTTATGCAGCAGGGTCTCTTCAATTTGAAAACCACTCGTTTCGATGGCAACATCTTTGATTGTTAGTTGGGATGCTTGGAAATTCAGATGCTTAAGGTGAAAAATTTTTTCATTTAATCCGGGGTGAGTGTAAAACTTAAGTGATAAGGGTTCTGGCCCGCCTAAGGCAATACTTCCAAAGGCGCCACTTATTTTAATCAGCTGAGTGGTAAAATCTTCAATCGCTATTTCTGAATTTTTTAGGCCTTCGAGAGAGAAGTTGGTCAGTTTATCAATGAGCACTTTGCCTAAATGAAAACCAGGCGTTTGGATTTTGGTTTCTTTTATCGTTACCTCGCTGTTGCCTAGCCCAAAGTCTTGAAGGGTTAAGGTAGAACCATTTTTATTACGGGTAAATCTAAAATCGGTGATATAATTTTTTACCAATTGGACAAAGCCAATCGGCATTTTAATTTGGCGGTCGCGCATTTGTAATCTGACGTGATAAAGCGCCGCTTCTCCCATGCCCCATAATGGGTTGGGTTTTTCTAGAATGTGATCAGGGTTGTCGGGGTCGACGGGGTGTCTTAGTTTTAACCCTAATCTTTCTCGATCCGCATTTTCTGCTTCTAACGTGGGGTAGTGGTCGTCTTCATCGATATCGGGATGATAAAGTTTTTTTGGTAAAATTTTAAGGGCATTGAGCCGATCGGCTAATTCTTCGGCTACGGTTACATAGTAGTGGTCGCTTGGTTTACCATAGCCAACACGGTCGGTGTCTTCTTGATTGGGTAGATAATAGGGTGAACGTTGAAGATATTCGTTACGTCTCCCATCCCACATAAAAGAAAATAATTTGAATAGAGCTCCTAAATCGCGAGGTAAGGTGTTGCAGGGTACGTTGACGGCTTCAAACTCTTTACAGTCGGTTAGGCCAAAAGCTAGCAAAAAGGCGCCAAGGTAAAAGGGACGATCGCTAAGGATTTCACCTATCCCTACTTCTAGGCCGTGAACGAGGATGCCCAATAAAGGCACACCGCCTCCACCGCCTCGTAGGGTTGTTTTGTATCTTAATTCAAAGTGATTACTGGGGGGTGGCTCGACACTTTCACCAAATTCGGCAAATTGACCACCCCATGGTTTTTCAGTAAGCGTGCGTTGAATAGGATTGCACACCGGGGCGTTATAGTCTTCGTCTTGGGGGTCAACTGCATAAAATCCACAAATGGGAATTTCAACCGGTATGTCGTATTTTCGAACCGGTTGCATTTCTACCTTGTTAACGAGCTCATGTAGATTCTTTGGTGGTTTGTCGAAGGGCCTTTTGAAGATATTATAGTAACCAATAATCATGCTGCGATCAGTACCTTCTTCAGGTCTCACTTCTGCGTGCCAATTCCCAGTGGTTTCTGCTTTCCAGCGGGTGGACCTTTTGAGGGGTTTATTCTCGCTTTTGTAAGTGGGGTCATCTTCATATTTTACGACACGTGGTTTGTATTCAGGGTAGCGAAAGCCTTCCCTCTTTCCGTTGGCGGGTATCCCCCAAATATCGACATCGGCAGAATAAATGGCATCGACAAATTCAATAATGGCTGGTGTCCAGAGGGCCGCGGCATTTTTCTTAAGGGGTGGATTTGGTTCAGTAGGTGGAGTGAAAAGAGCAAGTTGAAGACGGGGAACCCAATTTTCTTGGTACGGGGCGCGGGGAGTTAAAAGATTTTCAAGTAAGGTTGGGTTGGTGATTAACTCAAACACTCGTGCATTAAGTTCTTGTAGTCCTGGAGGTGCAGGTTCATCTAGGTTCCAGGTGGAAAGTTTCCAGAGGGTTTTTAAAAGATCAAATCGTTCTAGAATAGGCGGCGGCATTTATTTGCCCCCCATGTTCCAAAGAAATTTTAAATAATCCGCTTCACGTGTTTCAACGCCGCGAGGAACCATGATGTACATATCTTCGTGGCGCATTCTGGCAGTACCATCAAATCCGACTTGAACCCCAAAAGGTGCCAGTGGGATGGTGTTGATATCGATGATAAGGAGATAAGCGCCTAAGAGGTAACCTTTTAAGACTTCTCTTGCTTTTTTGGAGTAGGTGAGTTCAAGATTTTGCGCTTCTTCAATGGGCATCCAAGTGTCTCCATTAACGAAAACTTCTGTCATTTTAGGAAACCCTGTGGTCCATTCTGCTAAGGGGGCTTCTGGGTAAGGTTTTCTGCCAAAATAAAAGGCTGTCCATTGGGCATTGCGCACAATAGGGGGGCCAACTTTTTTGAGGGTAGGGCCCAAGAGGTAGATATCGCCTTCGTTAGGGTCAAAACGAGGATCTTTAAAGTAAGGGTTGGGAACTTTAGTCCCCGCCTGGATTTTTACATATTCACCTTCCGGAGTTTTGAGATATTTTTGGTTGCCTACCAAGGCAATTTGGCAATCACCCACGAAATGATCCAGGCTATAAATAAGGTTGTTGCAGTCCCCGATCAGTCTGCCATCGATCCCAACTGCAAAGATTCGGCCACCTGATTTTTTTGGGAAAATGGGGAGATGAAAACCCTGCACGCTAAAAGGAAGGTCTAGACTCTGAAAAGAGACGGTCTCATTGCTTGAGTCCCAGGTGATTTGCAAGGGCCTTTGCGGGTCATTGAGCCGTAGATTAATCGGCCCACGTACTAGGCCGATGTCAGAACCTGCTTGGTTCGCCCATACATCAAATTCTTGAATCGTTACTGCGGCAGTATGTTCACCCAATTTTGCCTGGTTGATACGAACGCTGGTGCCAATATTATTGATATGCAAGTAGTCGCCAATGTTCAGTTGATCAATATTCCCTCGCAGATTAAAAATAGACTCGCTCTGGCCATTTTTGCCAAATCCAAGATAGATGCGGCCCCCGCTTTGCTCAAAGGCCTTTTCACCCGTGGGGGTTGTTTTAGAAAATGCAAAATCTAATTGATAATTATGAGCTGTGTTTGAATCAGAAGGGGCAACAAAGGGTTCATCAAAGGGGGGTAGCAGCGCGGTTTTAAGGTTCAAGGGCTTGACATCGAGTATTCCTTGCCAGGTGCCTGTGTTGGTCACATATTTCAAGTAGCCATTAAGGCGTAAACTCTCTAGGAGATGTTTGAAGTTGTATGAGCGGTAGGGGCCTGAAGTTTGGTTATAGATTCCCATCTTGTTGAGAAAGATTTTTTCTTTCCTATCAGGCCAGATAGGCAAATCGAGTCTTGTATAGAAATTGTTATTGTCATGGGGAGTGTTTGCTAAAAGGGTTAGGCTAAACCCTGGTTGATTGCCAGCTAACTTGCCTCCAAAGGGCGGCATATCGGTTAAGATCACATTAAGGTGTTCAAAAATGGGTGAGCCATCGGCCCTGGTGAGGTGGAGATCTTTTAATTGTAAATAAGTTTCTTGATGAATTAGGCTTGGCCCATCTTTTTCTAACACTAGAGTTGTGTGGATGAGGAGGGAACCGGTGAGATTCACCTTACCAAAGGGGGTGAGTAGATCTAAACTAAACCTGAGCGTACCATCAATAACTGGTTGAAAGGTAGGGTAGTAGCCATCAATCTTTATGCCCGGTGTAAAAGATAAAAAATGCTTTCCATCTTGAGAAAAAACCCATTCGAGTTTTTCTTCTGACCAAATATTTCCACCCAAAATGGCCAAGGTAGTAGCACCTTCATTATTTGTAGCATACACCATGGGTTCAATGGCCATGCTCAAGTTATGCAGCCAAATCTCGGGGCGGCTAAAATAATCTTCATATTCGGTATGCGGAAATGAAACTTCGACATCAAAACTCGTGTTTCCTACGGAAAGAATACGAGGGATATTGAACCGGTTCAAATCGTGAACTTCAATTTTTATGTGAGGGTTTTTAATAAGATCGCGTTTGAGATCAAGGGGTAGGGAGGCAGCATCATCAGCCCAGCAATCACTTACATAACCATCATCAGGGCTTGGTTTTTTTGAAGGGGCATTTTTGATCGCTTCAATAAGGTCGGCTAGGGTCCCTCCGTATAAGACCGCTTTGGCTACTTCCGGAAGTTTTTCAAGAGAGAAACATTTTAAGGTATCGCTAGGGCTATTTCCTAAGCATAGTTCGTGACGCTCAGGTCGATAGATATGTCCGCCACCTGCAGGCCCGACGAGTAATTGGTCAATGCCAGGATCATCAATACGATAGACCCCAGGGTGACCATAGTTGTACCAAGCTGGGCCGTCGATATAAACTCCGGGCATGGTGATAAGCGGGTTGGATGGGCTAAAATGATTATTGACAATGTCAATGCTACCAACGAAACGAGGTGTTCCGGGGAGATATCTTTTAAAACTGGCATTGAGTCCAAAGGCGCGTACCCCGCAGGAGAAATTTTTTTTCATTTCAGCTTCAAAAGAAACTCGAGCCGATGCAATGAAGTAATCAAGGGGAGGGTTTGGAGAAAAAGGTTGTTCCGGAGGCGGCGGTTCAGTGGTGACTATTTGCGCAAGCCAGTTCCCGATTGCTGTTATATAAGATGAAATTGCCAAGAAACTACCCTCGCCTCGATAAGCAGTTGATTTTTAATGCGTATCCCCTCTTTTTTTATCGGGGGTCTTGGTCTTAAGTTGTTTTTATTTAGAGCTTAATTTTTGAAACGAGGTAATGATCAATCTCATAACGCAATGCGTAATAAAATTCGTTAAAAAAACTTTTTAAAAACAAATGGTTAAAGATTTGACTCATCCGACGGCGCAGGGATATGAATGAATTGCGCCTTTTAGCAAGGGAAAAATTTTTCATGAAAAATCATCAAAGTTTTGCCAGCGTGGCTTTACCTATCCCCAAATTTAAACGTTTCCATTATGGGATCAGTTCAGCCGATGCTCCCAAGATTCAGGCAGGGTCTATCGTGCAGGTGAGTTTTGGCCGAAAATCTTCGATTGGTTGGGTAGAAGAAATTTTATCCCACGCGCCAGTGGGTGATTTTGAAATCAAAAATATTCAAAGCAATTTTCAAGAATTAGTTTTGCCTCCAGGGCTGCATCGTCTTTTGAAATGGGCCAGTCACTATTATTTAACTCCGGCCGGAGAAGTTTTTAAATCCGCTCTACCCTCAAGCCTTATTCAGGGTAAGTTGAGTAAGGGCGCTCGTTCCCGCGTTATTGAGTTTGAGCCTGGTTTTGAAAAATCCATCGAGATTCAACTCAACAAAGATCAGCAACAAGCCTTTGCTGAAATTTCTAAACACTTTCATCAATTTTATCCGGTTTTATTACAAGGGATTACGGGAAGCGGAAAAACCGAAGTCTATTTGCATTTGGCAAAACATTGTCTTGCCCAAAAAAAATCGGCTTTAATTTTAGTACCCGAGATTGCGTTAACCCCGCAGGCCATCGGGCGATTCTGCGAAATGTTGGGCAATCCTATTGTACCTTATCACTCTAACCTTAGCGACGCTCAGCGCTTGAAAATATGGTGGCAAGTTTATCAAGGGAACCCAGCAGTTGTTGTGGGGACTCGTTCAGCGGTCTTTCTACCTTTTCAAAATTTAGGGTTGATCGTAGTCGATGAAGAACAAGATGCAAGCTACAAACAAGAAGAACGGTTTCGTTATCAGGGGCGGGATGTGGCGGTGATGCGCGCCCATTTAGAAAAAATTCCTATTGTGTTGGGTTCGGCAACGCCTGCGGTTGAAACTCTTTATAATGTGGAAAAAGGGAAATACAAAATTCAACGACTTAACACTCGTGCCACGAGGGGGGTTTTGCCCCAAGTGGAGATTGTCGATTTGACCAAGGTATCGTGGGATCAAGATAGCTTTTTAAGCGCGCCCTTAATCGAACAATTAAAAGTTTGTTTATCGCGCGATGAGCAGGCCATTTTATTTATTAATCGGCGCGGGTTTGCCAACTTTTTATTATGCGCCCACTGTGGGTTTGCGGTTCATTGCCCCAATTGTGATGTGAGTTTGGTTTATCACCGTGGGCAAACTTTAAAATGTCATTATTGTGAGTTAAGCTACCCACGCCCCGAGGTCTGTCCGCAATGTGGAAAAACAGAACTGCTGCTTATAGGTAGCGGCACTCAACGTATTGAAGATCGCTTAACCGAGCTCTTTCCCAACGCTCGGGTTGCGAGACTCGATCGTGACACCATGGGAAAAAAGGGCCAAGGCCAAAAAATCCTCGCTGATTTTTTAAATCGAAAAATCGATGTATTGGTGGGTACTCAATTGGTCATCAAAGGCCACGACTTCCCCTATCTTACTTTAGTAGGGGTTCTGTTGGCAGATCAGTCAATCAACATGGGTGATTTTCGTGCCCACGAACGTACTTTTCAGATGCTAACTCAAGTGGCCGGTCGCGCAGGCAGACATCATTTGCCAGGTCGGGTGATGATTCAAACTTTCAACCCCGAGCATTCCAGCATTCAATATGCAGTTAAACAAGACCCCGATCATTTTTACGAGAATGAAAAAGTTTATCGACAAGAATTGTTTTACCCGCCGTTTAGTAAAATTGTTTTACTACGCTTTAGCTCAAACCAACGCGAGAAAGCCTGCGAAGTTTCCAAAAAAGCGCGTTTAGAAATCGAAAATTTTTTGAAACCATCTGATCAAGTTAACCTGCTTGGCCCTGCAGCATGCATCATTGAGCGATTGCGCAATAAATATCGATGGCAGTTAATGCTTAAACTACACCATTGGCAAGCCGTACATTCTAAATTAATGAATTGGCTTATTGAATTTGAAGGGCGCTTACCATCAGGGGTGCAGATGGCAGTTGATGTGGATCCACTAAACACCCTGTGAGAAAATTCATTAGACCTCTTGCATAACCTACTGCGCGACCCAATGACTTCGTTGGGTCACCCCAAAATCCTCACGTATTTTCATATACGCTGCGGTTTTGGGGCCCCGCCCCGCCTTGTCCTTGGGTCGCTCGCTACGGTCCTGCAAGAGGTCTATTTGGAGATTTCTGTTTTTAGGCGCTCGTGGATCCAAATTTTTAGTAAGGGTTGCCTAGAGACACCAACCTTTTGGGCAATAGAGTCGATTTGTTGGATGATTTCCGCCGGTAAATCTAGATTAATCTTTTTGATCAATGGTTTTTTCAATACCCCTCTAGTTGAAAATTCATGAGATAAATCAGTCGCCTCTAAGGCCTCATCCATTGCCTGGGTCGTCTTGAATTTTTTTGAAAAAGACTTTTTCTTCATTTTTACTTGCCCTCCGTACTGAGATTAGGCGAATTTTATTGCCTCGTTTTGTCCAAATAGCAACGTAGATGATTTCTCTTATCCATCCCATGGTTGCGTGTCTTATTTCCTCTTCTGTCGAATAGGCGATGTTTTTGACTTCTAAATGGACACCTTCCCAAATTAAACTTGCTTCCTCGAAAGAAACACCGTGTTTCTTTTGGTTTTGACTGTTTTTGATAGGATCCCACTCAAAATTCATACTTAATATATACTTAATTTATATCTTTTTCAAGGTTATTTTAGAGTTCAATAGGAATTGATTAGCAAGTACTGTGCCAGGGCTATCTCCTCAAAACTAATAGAGATAGATAAGGGAGGAGATTCATTTTCGGACAACAGAGAATGATTTTTGAACTTTCGTTCGTATAGGAGAAGGAGTTTATTTTTTAATCCTGCCATGATAGAGAATATTTATGATTCTCCCTATTTTAATTTTAGGCGATAAAAGATTGCGGACTCGTTCGGAGCAGGTAAAGTTCACGGAGGTTGATGCCAATTTCCGTAAATTAGTGGATGATATGTTCGAGACCATGTATACGGCGCCGGGCGTGGGTTTGGCGGCGGTGCAAGTGGGGGTGCTTAAGCGATTTATGGTGCTTGATGTGGCCTATCGTCAGAATGAAGATGGCAAATTAAAAGCGCGAGAACCACACGTGATTATCAATCCCGAAATTATGAAAAGTGAAGGGGAAGTTATTTGGGAAGAAGGTTGTTTGTCGTGTCCTGAACTCATTGTTCCTATGAAACGAAAGAAAAAAGTTATTTTGAAATATTGGGACCTTGAAGGTAAAGAGCAGCAATTAGCGGGTGAAGATTTATTGGCCGTGGCCTTTCAACATGAAATCGATCACATGGATGGCAAATTGATCGTAGATGCTTTAAGCCCATTGAAGCGAGATTTATACGTGAAGCAGCTCAAAAAAGAGGGAAAGGGTTTTCAAGGCCCAATCGTAAGATGAATCAACCCAAAATTGTTTATCTTGGTTCACCCGAAATTGCAGTGCCTTGTTTAGAGGCCTTGCATCGCATGAATTTTCCTATTTTAGAGGTGTGGTGCCAGCCTGACAAACCCCAGGGCCGCGGGCAAAAAATCGATAGCCCGGCGGTTAAAATCAAGGCCATTGAATTAGGTTTGCCGGTATTCCAACCTTCTAAAGTTGATCAAACCTGTCTTAGCCACCTGCAACAATTAAAACCTGATGTGATCGTGGTGGTGGCTTATGGGCATAGGCTCCCCAATGAGGTGATTCGAATGCCAGAGCTTGGTTGTATTAATGTTCACTTTTCTTTGTTGCCCCGTTGGCGAGGTGCCGCTTGTGTTGCTCAGGCTATTCTTAATGGTGATGCTGAGACGGGTGTTTCGACCATGTTCATTCAAGAAGGCCCAGTTGATTCAGGCCCCATTTTGTTGCAAAAATCGCTTTCGATTTTACCAGAAGACACCACCCAAAGTTTATCGCTACGTTTAGCGACACTGGCCCCAGAAATTTTACTAAAAACCTTAGCTGGATTGTTGGCAAAGACCCTTGTGTTTAAGGCTCAAGATGAAAACCACATAACCTACGCCCCTAAAATTAAAAAAGAAGATGGCAAAATTAATTGGCAACAAGATTGTCGAAAGATCTATCATTTAGTGAGGGCCATGTTTCCTTGGCCCGGGGCCTTTAGTTTTTTTAAAAATAAGAAAGTGATTTTGAATCAAGTCACTTTATGCCAAGATAGAAACCTGGGTTCCATTGCACCAGGTGTTTTGAAGTGGGTCAAAAATCAAGGTTTGTGGGTAGCTTGTAACCCAGGGTTTTTAAAAATAGAAAAGATTCTTCCAGAAGGGAAAAGAGAAATGAGTGGGGAAGAATTTGCGCGCGGATATTGTCATGAAAAAAATAGCACCTTCCATTTTGTCAGCTGATTTTAGCCGCTTGGGTGAAGAGGTCAAGGCCGTTGAGTTGGCCGGTGCCGACTTATTGCACCTTGATGTCATGGATGGCCACTTTGTTCCCAATATCACCATGGGGCCAATCATGGTTGCCGCCGTTCGCCGGGTAACCAAGCTCCCTTTAGATACGCACCTGATGATTGAACATCCCGAAAAATATGTTGAAGCATTTATTCAAGCCGGCTCCGATATGGTTTCAGTGCATCAGGAGGCCTGTGGTGATTTGGCCGTGGTTCTTAAACAAATTAAAAAACTTGGGGTTAAAGCGGGTGCTGTGATCAACCCAGCGACACCGGTTAAAACTCTTTTAACTGTTTTGGATTTGGTGGATTATGTCTTGGTCATGACCGTGAACCCTGGTTTTGGTGGGCAAGAGTTTATTCGTTCAGGTTTGGTGAAAGTTCAGGAGTTGGTGAAACTGCGTCGCCAAAACAAACTGGCTTTCGAAATTGAGGTCGATGGGGGGATTAATCTCTCAACCCTAGCAGAGGCCCATGCCGCAGGGGCCGATATTTTTGTGACTGGGTCAGGGATTTTTAAATGCCCACCTTATGTGCAAACTCTACAGCAGATGAGAACTAGAATAGAATAGGGGTCACCCATCAGTAAATAGGGGTCACCCATTAGCCCCTGCGGTCAAGAGAAAAAATAGCAAAAATAGGGGTCAAGTCTTGACAGTGGACAGGTTTTTTTATTGGCTTAACCTGTCCACTGTCAAGACTTGACCCCTTGGCCTTCATCTTATCAGATGATTACTTCAAAAGGATTGATGAAAAAATCCTAAGGGAACCCTTTTTTCTCTTGACCGCAGGGGCTAATGGGTGACCCCTTAGCCTTGTCAGGTAAATTCCGGCCTTGCCCGGAATGGTAAATCCCTTAGCTGATTGAGTTTGTGAGCCATGCGCCGTAGTGCCAAAATTTGGCTACGAAAGTCATTCATCATTTGAGTGAAGAGACGTGGATTTTGCAGGTCTTCTAAAGTAACCTTTTGGGGTTTGCCCCATTTCATTATGGTTTTGTGAGGTAAAATAAGGGGAAGTTTAGGAAAAACAAAATAAGGATAATGAAAGATAGGTTTGATAAATTTTTCTACGATCGTGGGATTATCGATCACCCAAAATTTTAAAGTATTTTCAATACCATCATGCCCCACCGGCACAATATGAATGTGATCAAGCTGGTGATCTTGCAGATATTTTTGGGCGATGTTTAAAAACCCTTTGTGAAATTTAATCACATAATTTTTTTGCACATAGCGTTTGATGAAATCCATCCCTTCAGGGAATACCATGATATGACCTTCTTTAAGGGCTTGTGAACCGGCTTCAATCGAAATGGGAATGCATTGCCCACTACGAAAAAATTCACGGATAAAAGGCAGCCGAAAGGCCTCTTTGTAAACTAAAACTCGCAATTTGCCTAATTGGTGAATGATAAAGAAATAACCAATTAAAGCGGCCTCTAAGGTATTGCCATGGTGGCTAATAACCATGATGTGTTCTTTTTTGGCGATTTTTTTGGCTTCTTCGTATTGGCCAAAATGTTCAACTCGAAAATAATGATCGTGAATAATTTTTAACCAATGCCGATGCAGATGATAAATTTTATCGCTTAAGGGGGTGTCGTCGTATTGGAACGAAAATAATTTTTTGAGTCTTTTTGCGGCGGGCAATAGGAAACCAACGAGTTGAGCAGAGTACCTTTGCAGGAATGAAGTTGTGGTTTCCTCCATCTTTTGCAGTCATTATACTCAAATTCAAATTTATTTCAAGAATTAAGGGTACCACGAGGGGTAAAAGTATTGAATGCCGTGGTAGTGAGATGGATCGGTGCAGTTATAGTAATGGTGAACATGCGAACCGTGGCGCACATCAACATGAGAAGGTGGTCTTCTCCACCTCCAATCACGACGGATATTGTAACTCAAAGGAAAACTGTAAGAATAATAGACCTGGATGTTGGGAGCAGAATGACTGCTGACAAATAGGTTCCTGGCATAGGCAGGAGATGCCGCTAATAATGCCAAAACCCCTAACCAAAATAATAAATGTCTCTTCATAATCTTGTCACCACCAGCTATATTGTTAAGACCATAGAAACAAAGGCCGCACAAGAGGGTATCCTCCACTTAAGAGACAATGTAGGTACTAAAAATGGGAAATGAACTCATTCATGAAAAAAGCCCCTATTTGCTTCAACATGCCCACAATCCGGTGGATTGGCGGGCGTGGAATGAAGCTACTTTGCAAGGGGCTAAACAGCATAACAGGCTGATTTTTTTAAGTATTGGCTATGCTACCTGTCATTGGTGTCATGTGATGGAACATGAGTCTTTTGAAGATCATGCAGTGGCAAAAGTACTCAATGAAAATTTTGTTTGTATCAAAGTTGACCGAGAAGAACTCCCCGATGTGGATCAAATCTATATGGATGCCGTTCATGCCATGGGGCAACGGGGTGGGTGGCCGCTTAATGTTTTTTTAACGCCGGATCTATACCCTTTCTTTGGTGGGACTTATTTCCCCAAGGCTAATTTTATAAGAGTGTTGCAAAAAATTGCCGAAAACTGGCAGCAAAATCCAGCAGAGATTAAACAGGCAGGGCGGGAGTTGGTACGCCATTTAAAAACAGATGTCATTGCGAACCCTGTCATCCCGGGCTTAGCCCCGGGATCCATGGCCGATTGCCTCCACTTAGGCTTTCAACAACTTAAAAGTTCCTACGATCCCCATTCTGGCGGCTTTAGCCTAGCCCCTAAATTCCCCACCGGAATGAAAATCAATTTTTTACTCCGTTACCACCAGCAATTTAAAGAACCCCATGCCTTAGAGATGGCGACTAAAACCCTGGAGTGCATGGCTCGTGGTGGCATTTATGATCATTTAGGGGGAGGGTTTGCTCGTTATTCAACCGATCAACGTTGGTTAGTGCCCCACTTTGAAAAAATGCTCTATGACAATGCGATCTTGGCCATAGCCTATCTTGAGGCCTATCAAGCAACTCAAGCCAAAGATTTTGCCAAGATAGCCCAAGAAACTTTGGACTATGTATTGCGAAAGCTTCACCATCCCGAGGGTGGATTTTATTGCGCTGAAGATGCCGATAGCGAAGGGGTCGAGGGTAAATTTTATGTTTGGAGTGAGCAAGAGATTCAAGCGGCGTTAACCGCAGAGGAATTTGCATTATTTAAAAAAGTTTATGGAGTGACGAAAGAAGGTAACTGGGAAGGCGAAAATATTTTAAATTTACAAAGTGAGTTTGACTGGGCCATCAAAGCAGATCCAAAATTAAAATCGGCTCAAGCAAAATTATTTCAACTGCGGGAAAAGCGTGTTCATCCTTTACGCGATGATAAAATCTTAACTTCGTGGAATGGGTTGATGATTAGTGCCATGGCCTTGGGGGCAAGGGTGTTGGGTGAAGAAAAATACCTACAAGCTGCTATTCAAGCCGCTCAATTTATTAAAACTCAACGTCATCCCGGCCCCGGAGCCGGGATCCATGATAGCGAGTTATTTCGGCGCTGGCGTGATGGTGAAGCTAAATACTTAGGCACGTTAGAAGATTATGCGTTTTTAATTTTTGGATTGCTAGAATTATATGTCACAAGTCACGATGAACAATGGTTTTCTTGGGCACTTGCGTTGCAAAAAAAACAAGACGAATTGTTTTTAGATGAAAAAAACGGGGGGTACTTTTTTTCTCGTGCCAATGATCCTCATCTCATTACTCGCAAAAAAGAAGGTTTTGATAATGCCATGCCATCGGGAAATTCAGTGGCGGCGATGAACTTGCTCAAATTTTTTGGCTATACTTGCGAAACAAAATATCAACAACAATTCGAAGGGATTATTAAAGCTTTTTACAAACAATTCTCCGAAATCCCTATCGCCTTTACAGAATTATTATTAGCTTGTCATTTTTATTTGAACCAACCTAAAAGTTGCCAAGTGCCTATGGTTCATCCCCATCCCTGAGTTACCCCGACACGACAATGCCGATCGAACGGCGGAAGGCCTCTTCGCAGGGTTCAGGGTCGGCTTGGTAAATGTTGCAATCGCGGTAATTTTCAAAACCATCATGGTCTTCATCGCCCCTTAGCTCAAGGCCAGTCTTCTTTTTGTAGATGGCGTTCATTGCGTCAAAGAAGAGTTCAAAACATGAACGTGGATTGTTTCTAGGGAAAATACTGAAACGTCGTAAAAGAAGATTGGAATTAAGGGCAACGTTATATGCAGCAACCTCGGCATCGGTTAAAAAATTTAAAGGCAAATGACGGCGTTCAAGAAAGGGTTGTTCGGAGCAATACATATAAAGGTGTTGCACGGGCGGGCGAGCGGCAATGGCGCGCACGGCAAGAATTCTTAAATCATAATCAAGGGCCCCACCAAAATCATGGTATAATTCTTGACGCAAAAGATTGATTTGATCGGGGTTCAGCCCTAAGCCTTCGAGGGTTAACCTAAAAAAGTCTTGGACGGAACGGTTCGTCTGAAAGACGCCATAGCCTGGGATCAGTTCTTGAAAGGGTGAAAAGCCATCAATCCCCCAATTTTCTTCACCGTCTAACAAGGTGTTCGAACGTATCAACCCATAGGCCCATTCATAAAGATATAAATCATCAGCATGAATAAGTGAATAGTCGTTGCCCTCAATTTCTTTAAACATCACACCAGCATGACCGCCGAAACCAAAAAAATCACCCACCGCTTCTACAGGAAGATTGATGGAACTTAACAGGGCCTTGGTTAGCATCGAACCACCCCAGCAACCATTAATAATATGATATGGAGGGCCCACCGTGGCTTCGGGGTGAAAGCGAAGATCATGATGAGGGTCAAAGTAAATAAGAATTTCTTTGGGAGTGGGGTGCCTAGGTAAGGGGATAGGGGTGCCTTGGGCATCGTATAACAGAGCACCTGCTTGGTTACGGGTGCGATAGGGCCAAATGGGTGATTGTGGGCCCATGTTATTATCGCTGGTGCCCCTTACATGAGTGAGGCGTTCGCCCAAAAATTGGCCCAAATTTAAGATGGTTTGAAGTGCGGTGGGTGCCAAAAGATCTTCGTGACTGTCATTGGGGGCTCGTAAGCTGCCGCGGGTGATTTTGTATTGTTCGGTAATGTCGAAATTAGCCATGAAGTATTGTGCCCCTAACCTTGGTTGGCTAAAACTATTTTCAAAAAGGATAGAAAGATTTTCAGGGGAATAATTTAAAATCGACCAAGGGGTCAGGTGATTGGCTTCAACATAAAGGTGCCAGGCCATTTGAGTGAGATGAAGATACTGTGAAAATTCAGGGATTAAATTAAGATGGGGGCGAGGCAAGTCGCGCATGTGGTAACAGGGGTTTTCACCGCCCTCGAGAGAACAGTTGCCAGTAAAAGGCGGCAGGCCTTGCCCATTGTTTTCTTCGTAAAAAATGAGCATCAACAAAAGGCTAGTTTTTAATTCATCATCCCATTGTGGAAAGGGGCCTTCTTGAAAAAAGACGACAGCGTTGAGTAAACGATCGCTGGTAAATAGCGGGCGATATTTTTCACTGCGATCGCCCCGTTGTTCAGGAGTTAACAGAGTATCAAAAAAAGGTACGGGGGCGGGTGGAGAAGGTGGTGGCGATGGCGAAACAATGGGAGTGGTTGTGGGTTGAGGGGTAACCGCAGCGTTAGGTGAATTGGGGGTTTGGTTTCCGCTTTGGCAAGCAATTGAAAAAATAAGCAAAAACACCCCTGCGGCCCTAAGGGAGTGATACCAATTTGCTTGATTTGTTTTTAAACCTAATCCCATCAACAATAGGGGGCTGCAATAAACATGCCTGGATTTTAGATTAACTTCTAAACCTATAAGCCTAGGGAATAAGCGGGCTTTCTTAAGAAAATTTTTTGCGGGCCAAATGTTTGCTCGGCAAAAGAGGGTAAAAAATACCCCCTCTCCTCAATTTGAGAGGGTTTAAAAGTTATGCAAGGTTGGGTAGTGGTTAAGGAACCCTGCATTAAAAGAGATCTTTTTTTGCTTTAGAATTTCAGCGACCTTTTGCAGGGGTAGGCCCATGGCCGATAAAAAGTCGCCTTTCACCGAGGCGATGAGCATTTCGCCTGGGCCTTCTAAAGTGCAGGCGCCGGCTTTATCAAGTGGGTTGGTCTTTTGCAGATATTCTTCTAACGTAGCATCATCATAATTTTTCATCGTCACTTGAGTGGTTTGTAAATGAGCCAGGCCCTCGTTTATTTTGGTGTCTAAAATATAAAGCCCGGTGTGAATGAGTAGCGTTTGCCCGGCCAGAGATTTTAGTATTTCACGAGCGTGGTTGAAGTCAGTGGGTTTGCCAATCTTATGATGATTGAGATCAACTAAAGTATCGCAAGCTAAGATAAGGGCATTTTTAAATTGATCAGCCAGCGATAAGGCCTTTTGTTTTGCAAACAAACTTGCTTCTTCAGGCGGCGAGAGGTGGCTTTCGCTATCTTCTTCAAATAAGGGTGCGGCTATTGTAAAATGAACATTGAGTAACGAAAGAATTTTTTGACGCGTTTCTGAGGTAGAAGCTAAAACGATTCTCATAAAAAGCTAGCCACGATTTGCTCAACCTCTTGGGAGGTGTTGCTGGTGAATAATTGACTGCGGAGTTCTTTGGCAAAGGGAAAGCCTCTCGCATACCATCCCATATGTTTACGCATTTCAAAAAAGCGATCTTTGCCTCTGACTTGTTCGTAGTATTTTGCATGGTCTAACAAAACTTCAAAGATAGCTTGGGGGTTTGGCTCTGGATTAGATCGGTTAAAGATCCATGGGTTGCCCATGACCGAGCGCCCTAGCAATACACCATGCACCCCGGTTTCAAGGATGCGTTTTTTGGCTTCATCTAGGGTTTGGATATCGCCGTTACCCAGTGCAAGCGTTGAGGTTTTTTTGATAATCTCGGCGGCTTGAGCAATGGCTTCCCAATCGGCTTGGCCTTGGTACATTTGTTTGAGGGTGCGACCATGAATGGAGATGGCGACTGGTTCTGCCTCTAACAAATGCTGCACCCAATCGGTGATAATCACTTTATCGTAACCAATGCGAGTTTTTAAAGAAACAGGAATAGCTTTGCGGGTAGTTGGCAAAGGGTGCCCAGATTTCATTTCGTCTAAAGCGGCGAGCATCTTGGGTTTAAAACTTAAAGTTCGCAAACTTTTTCCGTTAACCCAATCGGTGATTCCCTGCTTACAGGTTCGGATGATAGTTTTAGCGAGCTCAGGGGTGCGAATCAGGCCTGCCCCGCAACCACGTGCAGCCACTGATTTAGCTGGGCACCCCATGTTAATATCCAAGCCATCAAAACCCAATTCGCAAACCATGATCGCGATTTCATAAAAAATTTTAGGGTCGTTGCCATAGATTTGAGCCACAATAGGCCGCTCGATTTCAGAATAAAGAAAATCGCGCAATAAACGAGGGACACTATGGGCGAGACCATCAATACTGACAAATTCCGTAAAAATAACGTCGGGTTTGCCGTATTTTGCCGTGATGTAGCGGAAGGCCGCGTCGGTGACGCCATCCATGGGGGCAAGGCCTAGGATGGGTTGGGGGAGTTTTTGCCAAAAGTTCATGAGAAACCTATTGCGTTTTTATGATATGGGTGACTAGGGCTATTACGCCAGAAGGACAGGAATCAATAAGAAAGGTTGGATTATGAAGAGAATGAAGATTTTGGGAAGCATGCTAATCGTAGGGGCTTTTGTTAGCGGTTTATTGATCGCCTTGCCGGCCAAGGCTCAAAGCCTTTGTACTTCGGCTTGCGCGAGCCCTTCGCCATCTTATCCACCGACTTATACGCCTACTCCAATACCAACTCCGACTCCGACGGGTACGATTACAACTACACCCACGCCTACTCCAACAACACCACCGGCTGTAACCCCTACACCACCCGCACCAACTCCAACAACTCCAGCCGAACCTACGCCACCTCAAACAGCAACGAGTGCGACCAGTTCTATCCCCTTAGTCATTGAAGGCCGCTCTTGCAGTTTGTCAACCGCGTTGGTTTTGCCCCTAGGTTCTGTTTTGGGTTATGCCTCTTTACTAGGATTCAGCATCTTAGGGCTAATTTCCTTTAGGAAGCGGCGTTAGTTTCTTGACTAAACCTATCACCCTCTTTATAAAAAAGTAATTAGACTTCTTGCAAAACCTATTGCGCGATTCAATGGCTGCGTTGCGTACCCAAAAAATCCTCACGTATAAATATACGCTCCGGTTTTTTGGGACCCCCGCGCCTTGCCCTTGAACCGCTCATGACGGTTTTGCAAGAAGTCTGTCATAACGAGGGTGCCATGGTAAAAAAATCTTTTCTTATTTTCCCCATATTATTTTTTATTTTGCTTAACGGCTTTTTACATGCCGAAGGGATATTTCAACCCTTTGGCAGTGAAACCGGCCAATGGTTATTTGTGGATGATGATGGGGGCAGCCATGGTGGCGTTGGTTTAAGTTATTATTTAAATTTTAATGGGGTGAATCAATCGGCCCGTGGCACCTTATTATTGTTTGATGGAGTAGGAGTGGATGATGGGGTGGGAGATGATGATTTCGTTAATGGTTCGGGGATCGATTTGTTTGACAGTTCACCGCTAGGGCATTCGGGGATTGATTACTTGGGGGCAAGTTCGATTAGCCCACTCACTCCGGTAAGCTATCACCCTAACAATCAAAACATTTTGGTGCAGCAATATTCCTATTCAAGCGATTCACCTGGCGACGATTTTATTATTTTAGAATATCGTATTACCAATCAAAATAATTTTAACACCTCGGTTAAATTGGCCTTGGCCAATGATTTTGATGTAGATGAAAAGTCGATTGATGAACAAGCCGGCTTTGATAACACGACCAAGCTGGTTTATGTGCAAGATGCCCCACCTCGCGATCAAAATTTTACAGCCGTGGGGGTTGCGCTAGCCGCAGGGTTGTTCGACAATTTTAGAATTAATTTAGTTGATGCTCAAGGTATCCCTACGATGATCGCGCAAGGCACCGATGCTACGCGGGTAGAGTATTTTAATGGTGATACGAATCAAATCGGTGATCTTACACAAGCCACGCAAGTCGATGATTTTGAGGTAACGCTCTCTACCAATTTGGGCACCCTTGCCCCCAACAAAGGCAGCACAGTGGCATTTTGTGTTTTAGCCAGCACGGGGAATAGCCTGGCCGACAGCTTTAATAACATCCAAGGGCTAGCGATGTTGTGCGCTGATTTTTATCAACAAAGAATTAAAGTTTGTGGCAATGCCATCGTGAATTTTGCAGAAGTGTGTGACGATGGCAATACGGCCTTTGCCGATGGGTGTTCGGGGGATTGTCTTTCTGATGAAACTTGTGGCAATGGTTACGTTGATACGGCAATCGATGAGGCCTGTGACGATGGCAATACCGTCAGTGGCGATGGCTGTGTGGCCGATTGTTCTAAGTTTGAAATTTGTGGTGATGGGGTGGTTGATATGAATGAGCAATGTGATGACGGTAATGGCTCTAATCAAGACGGTTGTTCGACGGCGTGTTTGATCGACCCGGCGGTCACCGCTCCGTCATCACCAAGCCCTACCCCAACGGCTCCGGTTGGCGATGTTAATACGGCCATTCAAGGTGGTGGTTCTCCGGGTGGTGGTTGTAGCTTAAATAAGGGGTTGCCTTGATGCTGGCGTGCTTAGATTTAGAAGGGGTTTTGACTCCAGAAATATGGATCAACGTTTCTAAAAAAACGGGTATTCAAGAGCTTGCTTTAACCACCCGAGACATCCCCGACTACGATGTTTTGATGAAAAAACGGCTCAAGATTTTAAAAGAAAATAATTTAAAATTAAAAGATATCCAACAGGTGATTGCCACCATGCAGCCATTAGAGGGCGCCAAAGATTTTTTACAATGGTTGAAAAGTGAATTTCAAGTCATTATTTTGTCAGACACTTTTTATGAATTTGCTGCCCCGTTGATGAAGCAACTCGATTACCCCTGTTTGTTTTGTCACCAATTAGAAATTAATGCGAAAGGCGAGATCGCTAACTACAAACTTCGGATGCCCGATCAAAAACGCGCCTCGGTGCGGGCCTTAAAGGCGCTTAATTTTAAAGTGATTGCAGCAGGTGATTCTTACAACGATACGGCAATGTTGTTGGAGGCACATCGGGGCATTTTGTTCCGCCCCCCCCCTAATGTGATTGCCGAATTTCCACAATTTCCCGTTACCACGACTTACGCTGAATTGATTAGCCAGTTTAATCAGGCCAAGTCGCAACTACAGTAAAAAATTAAGTGCAATAGCGGTAGAGATTAATAGAAACGCAATTAACCGCGGAGCGTTTGATTTAATCATTTGCATGGATTTCCCCTACTGAAGTACCCCTAAATAGACTCTTTCCGCATTATAAAAGGGAAAATGCCTTCTGGCTAGGGCTTTTTTATTTGCCGATTTCTAATTGATTTTATTCGGAACCCTATACTATAAACCTGAAACTTACGTTTTAGTTATACCACTCCGGCTTAGCTCAGCGGTAGAGTAGGTGACTGTAAATAGGAGGCATGGTGGCTAAACGGGAGACAGGGTCTTACCAGGACCGACGTCAGTACATGATTAGAGCGGTTGCCAAGCGGAGAAAGAAAATCCGTGAAATGGCGATTGATTATAAAGGTGGCTGTTGTCGTTCTTGTGGATACAACAAGTGTCCAGAGGCCCTTGAGTTTCACCATTTAGATCCAAGTGAAAAGGACTTTGCTATTTCCCAGTATGGGCATTCCAGAAGCTGGGAGAGAGTTCAGAGAGAATTGGATAAATGTGTGATGCTCTGTGCAAATTGTCACCGTGAAATCCATGCTGGTAAGCAGCTTCTGCAGGTAACTGCAGTTGAAAAAGTGGGTGAATTCAGGGAACCCTACGTTCTCGCCAAAGAATAAGGGAATCCTGAGCCAAGCCTCCCAATATTAAAGGTGGGAGGAAGGTGCAGAGACTAGGAAGTGACGAGAAGAATAATCTTCCCCCGAGCGCCCACCATCCTATTTTTATAGAGGATGATGAGATAGTCCAGTCCGCAACGAAAGTTGTGGGGTAACTGTAATCACTTGGTCGCTGGTTCGAATCCAGCAGCCGGAGCCCTTCGACTCGCTTTGCTCGCTCAGGGCGCAAGCCCTAGAGTTAGTGAAGCGAGTTTTTTATTTTGCAAGAAGGAATTATATGACGGAGGAAAGGCAACTCATTGTAACAATTGAATTTAACGTTCCTTCGTCATGCGATTTTATGTGAAAACTGGCGATGTTCACGACCCATGAACATCAGCCTAATTGTGAACATTTTCACGAAAAGGGCCCAATTTCACGGTAGTGAAACAGAGGAATAACAGGGACTTATTACTCTGTTTAGAGTCCGAATTCCCAAGTTTAACTATTTGAATTATTTAAACCTTTACAAAAATTTCACCAAATTATAGGATTTTCACGATCGTGAAAATTATGGCTAATCGTGAAAAAAACAAGAAGAATGGCGGTCAGTTTTTTCTAAACCCAGGTTTATTTACTCAGGAGTTGAAAACCCCTGAGCGTCTTTGGATGGTTGTCTTGCTTTTGAACCAACATGAAGCCACCCCCACCATTGAGGAATTTTCCAAAATTTCTGATCTAAGCTACGGCTTCATTTCAAAGTTTGCCAACATCCTGCGCCAAGCGGGATTCTTGGCGAAAGGCCAGCGCCTTAAACTCCAAAATGCAAGGTCTCTGCTTGATATTATTCGGGATGCCTACTTCTTTGAAGCGAATCAAGTGACA
>JACPFA010000045.1 GCA_016183235.1 Deltaproteobacteria bacterium | reverse complement strand
TTTTAAATAGGCTGTCATCCCCGCGAAGGCGGGGATCCAGTTCTGTTAAGTAGGGTTAAACACTGGATCCCCGCCTTCGCGAGGATGACAGAAAACATACTATCAAAAAGTTAAAATACCGTAACATGCGTGAAATCGATAAAATTTTAGATCAAAATGAAAGGGTCTTATGGGAAGGCACCCCTGTTTTTTGGCCGTTTTTTGTGGGCAATTCGATTTTGCTAACGGTTTTTGGCTTTTTTTGGATGATGTTTATTTTGGTCTTTATCGTTAGCATGGGCCCGATTGTTTTATTATTTCCCCACTTTTGGGTGGGTATTTTATTGTTGATTGGCCCTGGGCTTTATCATTTCTTGGTTTATAAACATACTTATTATGCCTTAACTAGTCGCCGGGTGCTTATTCAAAAGGGGGTTATTGGCCGGGATTTTCAAATCATCGATTTTGATCAAATTACCAATGCCGAGGTCAATGTTGGGATTTTTGACCAATTTTTTGGGAAAAACACCGGGACGGTTCTCATTTCTACCCCTACCTCTTTTGTCACCTCGAACAGTGGACAGCGAGCCGCCCCTTACCGGCTTTGTAATATTGTTAACCCCTATGAAGTGTTTAAATTTTTCAAAAAGGTTTCTTACGATGTCAAAACCGATATTGAGTTCCCTAATGAATATCGCCCGGCTGAAAACCCGGGTTATAAGACCGAATACAAATCATAATTAAATCAATAAATACAATGGGTTACAGGCCAGTTTTTAATTCTGGGTTCGTCCTTGAGTTTTTCAACGCATCCTTGCCGAATTAAGTTGAGATTCACCCCTAAAACTCTTTAAAATAGTATTAGTACTCAAGATGTTACGGGGTTTTTATGGGGTTACCGCCAGCCATTTGTTACGAAGACGAAATTTATGGGGTTCACCAAGAAATTGAAACAACGGTGTCGCTTGCCTTGTTTCGATTGAATCAAGAATGGTACGGGGTTGATGTTCACCATGTGCTTGAAGTGATCACCGTTTTGCCCATCACTTTTTTACCTAAAGTTCCTGAGCATGTTTTGGGAATTATTAATGTGCGAGGTGAGATTTATCCACTCATCGATATTAAGCGAGTCTTGGGATTGCCCGCCACAGTTAATCCAGAGGGGAATAGGATCATTCTTTTAGAGGCCAAAGGTGTTGCCGTGGGGATTTTAGTCGACGAAGCCGCTACGACGCTTAACCTGCCTTTATCAAAAATCGAAGAACCTATTTTTGGCTTAAAAAGCGAATGGGGGGATGGACTCAAAGGACAAGTTTGCTGGGAAGAGAAACTCATTGGGCTCTTGGACGTGGGGAAGTTGATTGAACGAACAAGACTTTAAAAAAATAATTTTAAGAAAAGGGGACTGATCATGAAAGTCAATGGTTTAACCTTGGGTAAAAAATTTATCCTGGGATGTGTCGTTATTGTTTTTCTACTGGGAATTGCGGCTTATTACACTTACAACTCGATTGCTCGCCTCGAGACCATGGCAGAAGATCAAGAACGTTTAACGTTAGCTACTGATAAATCCTTGGCTTTGCAGTTAGAGGTGCAAGGCGGTGTCGTTAGTTTGCAACGCTATCTGCAAGACAACAACCCAAAGTGGTTAGAGGAGTTAACCTATCATCGTGAACAGGCACGATACCTCACCGACCAATTAAAAGGTTTGGTTAAAGCCCCACAAGTGATTCAGGCCCTCAATTCTTTTCAATCGTTGTTGCCCCAACGCAACGAGCTGATGCAAAAAATTATTCAAACAGCAAGATCAGAAAGTTCAAAAGAATTATTAAACCAAACTGTCACCACACGACAACGTTTAGATGAAGAAGCGGGAGTTTATTTAAAAACTATTGTGGATATTGAACGAGCTTCCCTTAATTTTGCGATTAAAGAAAGCGGGGTCTTTCGAGAAAAAGTAAGAAAAATCACCGGGGTGTTTTTGGCCGAGGCCATCTTGGTGACCATTATTATCATGTTGGTTTTATATCGGGTGACCGTTCCGACCTTGCGCAACGTAGGGGCACGATTAAGTACTGTGGTACAACAGCTGCATGTTTCTGCTGAAGAACAGGCCGGTGGGGCACAGGTTCAATCTTCTTCGGTGGCGGAGGTTGCAGCAACCATTCAAGAGCTAGCTCATGCGGCCCAACGGATTGCCGAACATGCTCAAGCGGTCAGTGGGGCGACCGAACAGGTGGTGAGGGGTATGCAAGAGATTCAAAACAAAGTTACTCATACCACCCAACGTATTTTGTCCTTGGGTGAAAAAAATCAATCGATTGGGAATGTCATTAAGATCATCGAAGATTTAGCTGAACAAACCAATCTACTGGCTTTGAATGCGGCCATTGAAGCCGCTCATGCGGGCGAAGCCGGTAAAGGTTTTGCGGTGGTGGCTAGTGAAGTGCGAAAACTCTCAGAGCGTTCGGGTGAATCCACCGATGAAATTCGTAGCCTGATTAATGAAATTCAAACCGAAACCAATGCCGCGGTGATGGGAGTAGAAGAATCCAGCAAAGAGGTCGTTAAAGGGTTAACCCTAGTTTACGAATCGGTGCAACGAGCCAAAGAAATTACCATGGCCACCAGTCAACAGCAGAGCGCGGCTGAGCAGGTAGTGCTGGCCATTAAAAATATCGACGCCGTTAGTAAACAGTTTGTTGCTTCAACTCAACAGTTGTCTTCAACTTCAGCCGAATTAGGCAAACAAGCAGCGATTTTGAAAAAGACCATAGGAGAGGCTTTAGTTTGAAAATTGACAAATCGAAATTTTTAGACACGTTTATGAACGAAGCCGAAGGGTATCTTAATACCCTTAACCAAGGCTTGGTGCAATTAGAGCAAGAGCCGCTTAATCAAACCTTGTTAGGCGAACTTTTTCGGGCCGCTCATACTTTAAAGGGTGCAGCGCGCATGATGGGGTTTAATGATGTTCAACAATTGGCTCATTCCATTGAAGATGTTTTGAGTCACCTAAAGACGGGCAAGACTGATTTTAACGCATCAAGTGCCGATTCGGTTTTTCATCTTTTAGATGAAATCACTCAACACATGCAAAAGATTCGGGCTGAATCATCGGAGGCTGCCGAGCCTGCTGCAGCAGGCTCCGCGGTTCAACCCCAAGTGTCCGATGGTGATGAAACGATTCGCGTGCCCTTAAGCAAGATCAATCGATTTTTGAATCTCATTGGTGAAATTATTATCAACAAGGTTCGCACTTCTTATCGTATTCACTCCTTCAAAAAACTCACCCATGAAGCCAGACACCTCGACCAATCCTTGGTGGAGTTGGAAAATGCCGTTAAAACAGGTGCGCCCCTCGAACCCATTTTGGCAAAGTTTCAAGAGGGTAGGGCCTATTCTCGAGAACTCAAAGCAGGGTTGTCTCGTCTCTTTGATGAATTGCAAGAAGAGATCTTTTATTTAAGCCCGGTTATTGAAGAATTACAACAACGCATGAAAGAAATCCGCATGCTGCCCTGCGCCGCTATTTTTGAAGGTTTCCCGCGCTTGGTTCGCGACCTGGCTCGCGAACAAAAGAAAGAAGTGCAGCTCATCATCAAAGGTATGGAAACCGAGATCGACAAAAAAGTACTCGAAGCCATCAAAGGGCCACTGATCCATATTTTAAAAAATGCAGTCGATCATGGGATCGAATTGCCTGAAGAACGCGAAAAATTCGGCAAACCTCGTGGGGGGATTTTACATTTAAATGCCTTTCATCAAGGGGGAAAGGTGATTATTGAAATTCAAGACGATGGGCGAGGCATTAATATTGCTTATCTTAAAGAATGTGCCTTAGACCGGCAGCTTTTTACCATCGGGCAGATCAACCTCATGACCGATGACGAAATTTTCGAGCTGATTTTTCAAGAAGGGTTTTCTACCGCACCGATTATTACCGATGTATCGGGTCGAGGGATTGGCCTGGATGTTGTTAAAAAGGAATTGTTGCAGCTCAAAGGCGAAGTGCATATTGTCTCAAAACCGGGAGTTGGTACCACCGTTAGATTAGAATTGCCTTTAACTATTGCGGTTGCTCAAGCTCTATTGGTAGAAACCTGTGGCAAACATTTTGCGATTCCTATCGATCAACTCGAATCCAGTCTTCATTTAAACGCCGAAGAAGTTTCTACGCTCCACAATCGTAAAATTATTCGAGCTAAGGGGAAGTCTTTAGCGGCCTTTTCATTAGCCACCCTCATGGGTTTGAATCAAGATCATCCCGAGTTTGAAAAGGCAGCAATCATTGTGCAAATGCAAAACAAACAAGTTGCCTTGTTGGTAGAATCGATTGTGGGTGAACAAGAAGTGTTTATCAAGAATTTGGGGAGTTATTTAGGAAAAATCCCAAGTTTGGGAGGTGCTGCCATTTTAGCCAATGGCGAAGTGGTGATTATCTTAGATGTCTTTGGGATCTGCCAACAGCTGGCTCAAGTTCAAACGAAAGGGCCAACTTTACAACCCGTCAACAAGGTTGAACAAAAAAGAAAGAAAATTTTGTTGGTAGAAGATTCTTTGGCCACGCGTGAATTAGAAAAAACCATTTTAGAAAATCATGGTTATGAAATCGAAACTGCTATGGATGGTTTAGAAGCTTTAGACAAATTAAGTAGAGGCACCTTTGATGCGATTGTTTCGGATATTCAAATGCCGCGCATGGATGGTATTGAATTCTGCCGGAATGTTCGAACCACCGAACGCTGGCGGGAGATTCCCCTTATTTTTGTAACTTCGTTAGCCAAAGAAGAAGAAAGGCGAAGGGGCATTGAAGTGGGGGCTGATGCCTATTTAACCAAAGGCGAGTTTGATCAAAACCATTTATTAGAAACCCTATCGAGGTTAACTTGATTCGCGTACTCATCGTCGAAGATTCATCGCTCATGGCCAAAATTTTGGCGGCCATTCTTAATACCGATCCTCAGATCATGGTGGTGGGTACTGCCAAAGATGGGGTCGAGGCGGTGGGTTTGGCTGAAAAATTAAAACCCAACCTGATTACTATGGATATTCATATGCCGCGAATGGATGGGCTGGAGGCTACGAAGCAAATCATGGCCTATTTCCCCACCCCCATTCTTATTTTAAGTGCTTCGGTGCATCGAGTTGAACATGGGGTAGACAAAGTTTTTACTGCCCTTTCTTATGGTGCCCTCGATGTGATGGAAAAAAAGGCGTTCATGGGAGATGAGATTGATGAACAAGCTAAAATTGAACTTTTAGAGAAAATAAAATTACTTGCTCGAATTCGAGTGATTAGCCACCCCTTAGCTAAAATTGAAAAAGGCCAGCTAGGGCCAATGGCTAAAAATAAAACCCCCGTGACAAGCAATTCTGGCAAAGCTGTTGGCATCGTGGCTTCGACAGGTGGCCCGCAGGCCTTAAGTAAAATGCTCAAAGCCTTACCCGAAAAATTTTCAGCCCCGGTTTTTTTAGTTCAACATTTGCCCAATGGTTTTGTGCAGGGGTTTGCGGATTGGCTTAAGCAAGAAGTGCCCCTCCAAGTTAAAGTTGCCGAGGCCGGTGAAAAAGCCCAAGCCGGAATTATTTATTTAGCCCCTAATGATAAACATCTCAAAGTGGGCGCGGGCGGTATTTTGCTTTTGAGTCATGAGGCGCCGGTTGGTTTTCAACGTCCATCGGGGGATTTGCTCTTACAATCCATCGCCGAAGTTTACGGCGCGAATGCCATGGGTATTGTGCTGACCGGTATGGGCAGCGATGGTGCGCAAGGGCTTAAAAAAATTCACGATAGTAAAGGGTTCACCTTAGCTCAAGATGAAGCCACCTCGATTGTTTATGGAATGCCAAAAGTGGCTCTCGAATTAGGTGGGGTAGACGAAATTGTTCCCTTGTTGTTGATACCTGAAAAAATAAAGAATTGGGTTCAATCCTCATGAAGTACGTAACCTTTAAAGTTGGAAAAGATGATTTTGGAATTCCTGTGGATCAGGTCAAAGAAGTGGTGCCTGCCCATTTCATGCAAGAAATGCCCGGCGTAGAAAAGGAATGGTTGGGAGTTATCACCTTACATCAACATAGTTTGGCGGTGTTTAATTTACATAAGATCCTGGGCTTTGCGCCTAAAATATCTCCTTACATCATGGTGGTTACTTTGAAACCCCAACTCTTAGGTTTGCCCATCGATGGGATTTTGGGAGTTTTAGAAATTAATGACCATCAAGTGGATCTTACTGAAAAAATGTTGGGTATATCTGGGGTCGCACGCATGGAAGGCAAAACTTTGTTTTTGCTCAATTTGGCAAGCTTATTAGGTGAGAAAGTAGCTTCATGAATACGAAAATCCTAAACTTAAAAGAGTTTAGCCAATTTCAAACCTTGATTAAGGATCAATGTGGTTTGTGGATTCATCAGGATCATCTAAAACATTTAAGCGAAATTTTATGGGCACGCGTGCAGGCCTTGAAGCTAGCGAGCTATGCGGATTATTTTAATTTGCTTAACCAAGGCCCCCATCAAGAAACAGAATTTAAGGCACTTTTTAAACTCCTTACCATTGGCGAAACTTATTTTTTTCGCAACGAACCTCAATTTGCAGTGTTGGGCGAAGCGGTTTTACCTCAACTCATTCAACAAAAAATGGAATGCTCTGATTTTAATATTAAGATTTGGAGTGCGGGGTGTTCAAGTGGGGAAGAAGCCTATAGTTTAGCCATTCAACTCAAAAAACTTTTGCCCGCTTTAGAAAAATGGAACGTGAGTTTACTGGCCACCGATCTCAATGAAGAAATGTTGGCTAAAGCCAAAGCCGCCATTTATTCTCCGCGTTCAGTGGCTCATGTGCCACGTGAAGATTTGCAAACCTTTTTTGAGAAAAAAGGTGGGAAATTTGCTTTAGTAGATTCCATTAAAAATAGGGTGCAGTTTCGTTATCATAATTTAGCCAAAGACAGCTATCATTGGCCTGAACAAAGACAAGTTGATTTGATCTTATGTCGTAACGTGACGATTTATTTTGATTTGCCTACCACGCGTCAGGTGATCGCAAAGTTTTATGAAAGTTTAACCGATGGTGGTTATTTAGTGATTGGGCATGCAGAATCGCTTTGGAATATTTCAGATGCCTTTCAACCCATCGAATATCCCCACACCTTTTTTTATCAAAAGATCAAGACCAAAACAAATTTACACCTCCATCCCATGCAAACCTTAACCCATGATTATTGGCCAGCCATTCCTCAACCCCTGGTGTCGCTTGATTCAGCCGACACGTTAAGAGAAGGGCTCAAAGCGATGGCAAAAAAAGATTATCAACCGGCCTTGGCGAATTTAAAAAATTATTTACTAAGTCATCCGCGTGATCTCAAGGTTAGGATGGTTTATAGTACGGCCTTGGCCGATGTGGGCAATTATGAACAGGCCATGGAATCGATCGAGAAGATTTTGCAGGTCGATAATCTTTATCAAGATGCCTATTTTCTCAAAGGGATTATCTTAAGTAAAATGCAAAAGTTTGACCTCGCCATTCAAGAATTTCGCCGCTTACTTTATATCGACCCCAACACCCCGCTTGCCTATTTTCAGATGGGGCATTTACATCGTTTTTTAAATCAAGATCAGCAGGCGAAAAAGGCTTTTTTAAATTGTTTAAAGATTTTGCAAAATATGGAGGATCAAAAGGCCCTGTTGCCTTTTTCCGAAGAACTTACCGCTAGCGTATTATATCAAGCCACGCAACGGGCTTTAGAAATGATGTCGATATGAAAAAACGAATTTTATTAGTCGATGATAGCCCCTTAGTTCACCAAATGTATGGCGCGGTGTTAGCCGATGCAGGTTTTGAAGTGCTGCATGTTGATGATGGCATGTCGGCCATTAATAAGGTCTTTTTAGAAAGGCCTGATTTGGTGCTGCTCGATATTCATATGCCCAAGATCAATGGCTATCAGGTGTGTCGCTTATTAAAAGATCATCCGACAACGCGTGATATCCCCATTATCATTATGACCGGGCGGGGGAGTTCGATGGTGGCTGATCCTAAGACCTGGAGTTTTGAAACAGGTGCTAATGCTTTTTATGATAAAGA
This sequence comes from Deltaproteobacteria bacterium, assembly GCA_016183235.1. Lineage (NCBI taxonomy): Bacteria > Pseudomonadati > Myxococcota > Myxococcia > Deltaproteobacteria bacterium. The sequence goes on along the minus strand of JACPFA010000045.1, from coordinate 13,759 downwards.
TTCAGGAGAATCTTTGGCAGGGTCTTTGAAACCTTTCTTAACCCAAGAAAAATCTATTCCTCCTCCCAAACATCAAGCCAAGGCCCTTTCCGAGGTGGAGATTTTAATCGCCTTGTCCCAATTGCTCGATAAGCAGCTTTATAAAGATGTAACGCGTCTTAAAGAACTCGATGAACGCAAAAGTGTCTTTGTGGCCAATGTGGCCCACGAGTTTCGCTCTCCTTTGGCAGTGATTGGGGGCAATCTCGATAATCTGAAAGATCACATCTTGGGTGACATGAATGAAAAACAAGAACGGGCCTGCAATATAGCCTTGCAAACGGTAAAGCGTTTGGCGCGATTGGTGTCTGACATGTTAGACCTTGCACAAATTGAAGCCGGAAAAATGGCCTTGAAAAAAGAAGAGATTGATTTTCAACAAGTCTTAGCCGAAGTGATCGAAGCCTATTCCGTGGTCATTATGGAAAAGGCCATGGTGGTGCGTCAAGAAATCGCGCCCCATTTAGGCAAAATCATCGGCGATAGGGATCGGCTCACTCAGGTGGTGATCAATATTTTGAGTAACTCCATCAAATACACGCAAGAAGGAGGCAAGGTCACCTTACGCTTGAGTCAGCGCGACCATTGGCTGCGATTAGAAATCGAAGATAATGGGCCAGGGATGAATCAAGACCACTTGCACAAGATTTTTAACAAGTTTGAGCGATTAACCGCTGAGCGCAAAGAAGGAACAGGATTGGGTTTGCCCATCGCTGCCGATATTATCAAACTTCACGAAGGAAAAATCTGGGTCGAATCGCAAGAGGGCAAGGGTTCTAATTTTATTGTTGAACTGCCTTGCCAGTCTTGATCAACTGAGTTAGTAAATCAAAAATAACTTAATAATTTTAAATACTTATAATGTTTTATCCCAATAGAGAATGGGCCATTTTTTTTTCTTGGCGAGTCTTTTTAACAAGGGGTCGGGATTAACCGCGATGGGGTTTTTGACCGCTTCTAGCATGGGCAAATCCGAAATCGAATCTGTGTAAAAATAACTTTCTTTTAAATTGAAATGCAGTTGTTCGGCCAATTGTTGAGCATAGAGGACCTTACCTTCTTTATAACATAGGGGCTTCTTGAGGTAGCCAGTGACGCGGCCTGCTTTTACTTCTACCTTGCTACAAAGAACTTGATCCATTTTTAAATACTCAGCCACCGGTTGGCAAACATATTGGGAAGAATTAGATAATAAAATCGTGGGATGGCCTTGCGCTTTATGCCAAACGATTTTTTCAAAGGCCTGAGCAGCTAACAGATATTTGACATCTTTTTCAAACCAATCTTGAGTTAGGTTTAAGAGTCTTTGTTCGTCCCACCCTCGATAAATCGTTACAAAACTATCCAACAATTTTTCGATATTGATGATATTAATTTTGTGCAGCAGGCTGTAAAAAATGCCACGCCCCACATCCCAACGGGTCATCATGCCTTGGCGCATGAGGTACCTTACATAAAGGAGCAGCGAATTGGTCCCAACCAGGATGGTATCATCTAAATCAAAAAAAGCCGCTGGTTTCATAAAAAATCTTTGAACTTGAATTTGTTAAGCACCCTAAGTTAGCCATAACTTACACCAGGTCCCCGCGCAAGGTGATGCTATGAACCCCGCCAGGTCCGGAAGGAAGCAACGGTAGTAGAGTAGCCTGTGCCGCGGGAGTAACCTGGTTACTCTCATAGTGTAATTTATATGTCATATCAAGTACTGGCCCGCAAATATCGGCCTAAAAATTTTAGCGAAGTGGTGGGGCAAGAGCATGTAACCCAAACCCTCATCCATGCGATTGAGCAAGATCGTATCCACCATGCCTATCTTTTTTGTGGAGTGCGAGGGGTGGGCAAAACTTCGCTCGCCAGAATTTTTGCCAAGGCCCTCAATTGTGAAAAAGGGCCAACTCCTGCACCTTGCGAAAAATGCACTCCCTGTTTAGAGATTGCGGCGGGTAGAAATCTTAACGTGATGGAAATTGATGGGGCCTCTAATACAAGTGTCGACAATATTCGTGAGTTGAGAGAGCAGGTAAAATATTTGCCAGCCGGGGCTCGTTACAAGATTTATATCATTGACGAAGTACACATGCTTTCGACCTCAGCCTTTAATGCCTTGCTTAAAACCTTAGAAGAACCCCCCAGCCATGTGATATTTTTCTTTGCGACCACTGAAGTACTTAAAATACCCATTACCATTTTATCCCGTTGCCAACGTTTTGATTTGCGCCGCATTGCCCGCGGTGAAATTGAAAAACGATTAAAGCAGATTTGCGAGGCAGAAAATATCAAAACCGATCCTGCAGTTTTACAAATTCTTTCTCGAGCTGCCGATGGTTCTATGCGTGACGCCCAAAGCCTGCTCGATATGGCAATTAATTTGGGAAGCGGTGCCCTTAGCGCGGGGCTTATTTTTGATATGCTTGGGTTTATTGACAATGAGTTAACCCTAACTTTGTTAGAAAAAGTTTTTCAAAAAAATCTGAAGGCAGCTTTGGAAATTGTGCAAGGGGTTTATAACAAAGGCTATGATTTAAAAAATTTAAGTATGAATTTGTTAGAATGGCTGCATGATTTAGTTTTACTAAAATCGGTAGGGGCAGAAGTTTTGCAATCCGAGCGAACCCAAGAAGAAATCGAACGTGCTCAAAAAATCATTACGGCCATTCAATTATCAGAATTACAAATCGCTTTCCAAATTACCCAACGTTCGGTTGAAGACGTGAATCGCAGCGAGGTTCCCAAAATTCTTTTTGATATTTTATTGGTTAAATTATGCCACGGGGTTCCATTTACGGCTCTGGCCGAATTGGAAAAAGCCCCACAACGGTTATCGCCAAAAACGGCTCCTGAATCTGCTCAAGATTGGCAAGGTGTTTTCCAAAAAAAGCCGCAACTCTTAGCCATGCTAGAACATGCCCATTCGGTGGAGTTAAATCATTCCAACTTTAAAGCAGTTTTCCCCAAGGGAAGTTTTTGGTATGAACAATTTAAAGATCGAACCGAAGAAATAAAAAATATCTTAGGTAAAAATTTAGGTGGGGTTTTCAAAGTTATTGTTGAAGAGAAAGAAGTAGGCCAAGAGCAGGGGATTGCCAAATCGGCCGAAGAAGTTAATCGCGAATTGGTAAAAGACGATGCTGTCATTCAAGAAGCCCTTCATATATTTAACGCCAAAGTAGAAAGGATCAACAATTTATGAATTTCAATAAAATGATGAAACAGGCGCAAAAACTGCAACAAGAATTGGCCAAACAACAAGAAGACGCTGCTAAACAAACCTTTGAGGCGTCTAGCGGGGGTGGGATGGTAACAGCCAAAGTCAATGGGCGCAATGAACTCATGGCGTTGCAAATTGAACCTGATGTTGTCAATCGCGATGATATTCCTATGTTGCAAGATTTAATTGTAGCGGCGGTTAATGAAGCCAATCGGCGGGCGCAAGAAGCGTTGCAAAGCAATTTGTCTTCAATGATGGGTGGGCTTAAAATCCCAGGTTTGTTTTAAGGATTTGCAGGATGGAGTCGAAAGCCAACCCCTTTGAACGCTTAGTCCATGCTTTGGGTCGCCTGCCCGGCATTGGTGAAAGATCGGCCTTACGGCTTGCCTTTTTTATATTAAAAAACAAACCCGAGTTTGCGGCTGACTTTGCGAGGGCCCTGCAAGAGCTTCATGCCAAAATGCGTTTTTGTTCGGTTTGTCAAAACATGACCGAAATAGATCCTTGCCCCTTATGCCAGGATCCTAAACGTGATTCTAAAATGGTGTTAGTCATTGAGACCCCGCAAGATCTTTTGGCCATTGAACGGCTCCACGAATTTAAAGGGCTCTATCATGTGTTGCACGGGGCGCTATCGCCCATTGATGGTGTAACTCCCGAAGATTTAAAAATTAAAGAATTGTTGTTTCGAGTGCAACAGCAAGCCCTAGAAGAAGTTATTTTAGCGACCAATGCCAATGTGGAGGGGGAGGCAACGGGGCTTTACTTATACAAGATTTTGAAACCCTTTGATTTGCGCATTACGCGGTTGCCTTCGGGTGTGCCCGTGGGGGCGGGGATTGAATACCTCGATCCACTCACACTGCAGCGAGCTTTACAAACAAGGCATCCATTTTAATGGATGTCATTCAGAGCCCAGCAGGGCTCTCTGTCATTGCGAGCGAGCACCGTTTGCGAGCGTGGCAATCTCCAACATTTTAAAACTGAAGATTGCTTCACCCCCAAAGGGGTTCGCAATGACAGAAACTATCATAGGCCGACCTCCTGGTAAAAGGCTCTCAATTGAACTCTCCCTACCTCGCAAAGACTTCTAGTAAATATTTTTATTTGTATAAAAAGGGTTTGACAAGGTAGGATGTGCTTCCTACAATTCACCAGGAATCTTTGAAAAACTATTACGCGGTTCAATAGCTGCGTTGCCACCCAAAAAAATCCTCATGTATTTGCATATACATTCCGGTTTTTTTGGGGCCTGGCGCCTTGCTCTTGAATCGCTCACTACGTTTTTCAAAGATTCCTGAAAATTATCAAAATAAGGTATCACATCTATGTCATTTGTTAATTATCGCGATAAAGAAATTAATTTTAAGATCGTCTATTATGGGCCTGGGTTGTCGGGTAAAACGACTTCTATTGAAAGGATTTACGACCGCACCAAAGGGAAAAATAAAAGTAAAATGATGCGACAGGAAAATAACGAGCGCACCTTATTTTTTGATTTTATTCCTCTTACCATTGAGGGGGTGAGTGGCTATAAAACACGCTTTCATCTTTATACGGTGCCTGGCCAGCCTTTATATGAAGACAGTCGTCGATTAATTTTGAAGGGGGTAGATGGCATTATGTTCGTAGCGGATAGTGAAATCGATAAGATGGAATCAAACCTTCAAGCTTTAGAGAGTTTAAAAAATAATCTTAAAGAAGAAGGTTATGGTTTAGAATCTATTCCCATTGTTGTGCAATATAACAAACGTGATTCTAAAAAGGCGGTCGATTTAGATGCCTTGAAGAAAATCGTTAATCCTAGCCAGTTTCCAGAATTTCAGACCGTGGCGGTGAAAGACGAAGGCATATTTGATGCCTTCAAATGCCTTGCCAAAGCGGTATTGCGCGATTACTCCGAACACCATTAAAATTAATGTCATTCAGAGCCCAGTAGGGCTCCCTGTCATTGCGAGCGAGCCCCGTTGGCGAGCGTGGCAATCTTCCATTTTATTCTTCAATTAGAGTCACGTCTTTTCAAGGTAGGGAGAGGCCAATGGAGAGCCCGCGCCCGGTCGGCCTATGAGGGCATCTGTCATTGCGAGGAGACCCTTCACTAAGCTTCAGGGCAGGCTCCGCAATCTCCTCGGTTTAACCGGTGAGATTGCCACGCCCGTTGGGCTCGCAATGACAGATGCCCTTCGGAGCCTGTCCTGAGGCGCATGCGTTGGAGCCGCTCTTCTGGTAAAAGGCTCTCCCCTGACCTCTCCCTCTCTCGAAAAGACTTCTACATAAATAAAAACTAATTACTCAATATTTCAGATTGGCTGGGCAAAAGATTTTCTTGTTGGAGGAATTTGGTTAAATTGGGGATTTCGCTGGGGGGAGTGATTTTATTTCTTGATTGATAAGAAAAGAAAACGATGGCTTCTTTAAGAATAGTAACTTGAGTTTCGGGTTGGATTCGTTTGAAGTCTAAGACTGCTCGATCGACCTTGCTTAAGATGGCTTTTTGTTGATCGGGCGAAGTTTGGGCCAAATTTTTTTCTAATTCGGGCCTAAAATAATCAAGATAAACATAATCAACGACTCGATTAATACTCTGCGGGGAAAGCAATCGATCCCCAAAATAGTATAAAGCCCCAACACTCCCCACTCCGAGCATCAAAAAAATTACGAGCAAACAACCACAACCTTTTAAACAACCGCCGCCTCGTTTAGGAGGAGTCACGGAGGGTGGGGGAGTTTGTAAGCTCATTTTGGGATCCTTTTATGATCTTCTAAAAAACGTTGAATGCCAATATCGGTTAAAGGATGTTTGGTGAGTTGGCGAATCACCGCGAGCGGCAAGGTGGCTACATCGGCACCCAGCAAGGCTGCTTGCACAAAATGAATGGGGTGTCGCACCGAGGCTACTAAAATTTCTGTTTTGAAATGATAATTTTGATAAATGGTTTTGAGGTCGGCAATAAGTTTCATCCCATCTTCTGAAATGTCATCGAGCCTGCCGACAAAAGGGCTAACAAAGGTGGCCCCCGCTTTGGCCACTAACAGGGCTTGGCTGGCGCTAAAGACCAAAGTGACATTGGTTTTAACCCCTTGTTCTGCACAAAGCTTCACGGCCTTAAGGCCCTCAGTGCCCATCGCAATTTTAATCGTGATGTTAGGATGAATTTTTGCAAAGACTTTAGCTTCTTCCATCATGCCTTTGCAATCAAGGCTGACCGTTTCGGCGCTAATCGGGCCATCAACGATTTTGGCAATATCTTCTAACACGGTGAGATATTTTCGACCGGTCTTGGCGACTAAAGTGGGGTTGGTGGTGACTCCATCGAGCACGCCCATAGCCGCGGCTTCTTGAATTTCTGCAATGTCAGCACTATCGATAAAAATTTTCATCTCATGTCATCCAAATAAATGTCATTCCGAACTCAGCAGGGCGAGGAATCTTCCATTTCATCTGCAAATCGAGTCACGTCTTTTCGAGGGAGGGAGAGGTCAATTGAGAGCCCGCGCCCGGTCAGCCTATGAGGGCCTCTGTCATTGCGAGCCCAGCGGGCGAAGCAATCTCACCGGTTAAACCGAGGGGATTGCTTCGTCGCGGACTCCTCGCAATGACAGAGGCACTCCGGAGCCTGTCCTGAGGCTCTGCGAAGGAGCTGACCTCTTGCGCTAAAAGGCTCTCAATTGACCTCTCCCTCCCTCGGAAAGACTTTTTACCTCTCCCTGATAATCATTAATTATTACTACTTGTAAAGTTATTTCGGCATTGCTCGTTGCAAAAGTAGTTTCCTTTAAAAAAAATCGCGCTCGAAATGGGGTTATAGGTTTGGCAGGTGGGGCATTTTTGCATGCTTTCAATATGGCCCGGATGGCTTGGCTTGCTGGGTGCCCTGGGCCCTTTCAGGGGTTGAAGAATTTTTTTTACAATGGGCCGCAAGAATACTCGGTAAACAAAATAAAATAGGGCAAACAAGAGAAGGTATCGCGCCATGATAAACTATCTTTAGTTAAAAGATGCGCCTATTTCAAAGGCTTTCTTTTTGGGCTGATTTTTTTCAAGGCATGATTGTGCCGGCTGATTTGTAAGCGATAAAGCGGCACCACTTTTTTGTGATCTTTTAAAGATTTAGCTAAACTTTGTATAGTTAAACCTTTAATCGGGTGAATCCAGTCGGCGGCGATGTCACAGAGGGGTTCTAAAACAAATCTTCTTTTGGTTAATTCGGGGTGGGGGAGGGTGAGGTCATTACTTTTAATGATGAGGTCATCAAAAAAAAGGATGTCTAAATCAATCAGGCGAGGTTCCCATTTTTCGGAGCGAATTCTCCCCAAGGCAAATTCAACCGACTGTAGAAATCTCAATAATTGAATCGGGCTAAGCGAAGTTTTAATTTTTAAACAAGCATTAACATACCAACTTTGAGTTTTGGCTTTAAGGGTTAGGGGTTCGGTTTCATAAAAATTAGAAATGGCTTGAATATGAATCTGCTCATTCTTTTCAATGAGGTCCATAGCTGCTAAGAGATTTTTGCTGCGATCACCCAAATTACTGCCAATACTCAAGAAAGCGATGTGTTGCATCAGATTCCCAACACATCTTGCATGTTATAAATACCAGGTTTTTGTTTAACCACCCATTTTGCGGCCACTAGGGCGCCTTGAGCAAAGGTGTGGCGATGGGTGGCACGATGGGTAAGCTCGAGGGCTTCGCCGGTGCCTGCATAAAGAACCGTGTGGGTTCCTACAATGTCACCACCGCGTAACGATTGAATCCCTAGGGTGCCAGGTGTGCGCTCGCCGATGATGCCATGGCGGGCATAGGTAGCGATTTGTTCCAGGGGTTTGCCCAATTGCTGAGCGATCACTTCGGCCAATTGTAGGGCCGTGCCGCTGGGGGCATCTTTTTTTAAACGGTGATGGGCTTCTACAATTTCAATGTCAAAGTTTTCCTTTAAGGCGTGGCTTGCAAGTTCAACCAGTTTGAAAAGTACATTAACACCCATGCTCATATTAGGCGAAAGAACCACAGGAATTCCTGCTAATGTTTGATGAAGTTTAGCAATTTCTGATTTTGAAAACCCCGTGGTGCCAATGACCATGGGTTTTTGATGTTGGGCCGCTAGGCGAGCGGCTGTCAGAGTGGCCGCGGGGCTAGAAAAATCGATGATTACATCGGCTTTTTCGATCACTGTTTTAAGATCATTGACAATATTAGGGCTAGCCGCTTGTTTTTCAACCCCGGCCACAAGTTGTAATTGGTTGTCGCCTGCTAAACAAGTGGCTATAGCTTGCCCCATGCGCCCTTGAATACCTTGGATAATAATTTTCAACATGCCTAAATCCTTTCTAAGATCTTAAAAGAATGCAGCACTTTTTCAAAGTCTTTTTGATAACGCTCAAAACTCCAAAGCCTTGCCGTGTAGGTTAAAATAAAAATTCTTTTTTGAGCCAACACAAAACATTGCCGAAACTTTAAATGAGTTTCTTCGTCCCATAACATCACATCAAATCCTTGGAGTTGATGAAGCGCAAGCTTTTTTTTCTGCAACAGTTTTAACTGGGCAGGGTAGGCTTGCAGGGTTTCTTGCAAGGCCTGCTTTAAATCAAGTTTGGTTTCGGGTTTGGTTTGGTAAAGGCTCAAAGTGATATTGGGGACAAATTGATCAACCGCATGCGCAAAAGTCATTTTTACTTTTACCAAATTTTTAACATCATTCGGATTGGCAATGTCCACAAAACTCCACTCCGAAGTGGGTAAGGAGATTTGAAATTGATAAAAGTCGTCGGTATAGGTTTGTTGAAACTCCGCCCAACATAAGGTGGGGATTAAACAGAAAACAAACAGGATATGTAATTTCATGTTATGAGACGATAAGATTTTAAAACGGTTTTGAGTTGTTCTAAATGATTGGGTTGTAGATTAACCAGTGGCAAGCGAAATTCTAGGCTCAATTTTTTCATGAGACTTAAAGCTGTTTTAACCGGGATAGGGTTGGTTTCAATAAAAAGGATCCGATTCATTGCGGCTAGCTGATAGTGAATTTCTCGGGCTTTTTCAAAATTGCTTTGACAAACCGCACCCCACATTTGGGCGCATAATTTGGGTAAAACATTTGAGGTAACCGAAATAGCGCCATGGGCCCCCAGTGCCAGCATGGGGAAAGTAATGCTGTCTTCACCGGAGAGTACAAGAAAGTTTTTACAGTTTTCTAAAATATCTGAGACAGCAACGATAGAGCCGTTGGCTTCTTTGATGCCAACAATATTGGGGACTTTCGATAAATGAACAATCGTGGGGAGTTCAATGTTAATGCCCGTGCGGCCTTTGATGTTATAAACGATAATCGGCAAGTTAACTGCTTGGGTAATAGCTTCAAAATGGGCAATGATTCCAGCCTGCGTGGGTTTGTTATAATAAGGGCAAATTTGTAAGGTGCCTTGCACTCCTAATTTTGCGGCTGCTTCTGTGAGGTGAATGGCCTCAAGGGTAGAATTACTGCCTGCGCCGGCTAATACCGGGACTCTTTTTGCGACCTGTTCAACCGTAATGCGAATAACTTCGATATGTTCATCATGAGAAAGGGTAGAGGATTCACCCGTGGTGCCCACCGGGACAAGAAAATCCGTTCCATTTTCAATTTGAAAGTCGATCAAACTGCGCAAGGCCTTTTCATCAACTTTACCATTTTTAAAAGGGGTAACTAAGGCTGTGCCCGAACCTTTAAACATCGAGAACTCCATCATAAACAAACACGGCAGGCCCTGTCATATAGACATGGTTGTCGGTTTCATTCCATTGGATTTTCAAATCACCACCCTTTAATTGCAGGGTGGCTTCGCGTTCACTATGGCCGGTTAATACACCGGCCACCAAAGTCGCGCAAGCCCCGGTTCCGCAGGCATAAGTTTCACCGGTGCCTCGTTCCCACACCCTTACTTTGAGGGTGTGAGGGTCTAGGGCCTGAGCAAATTCGACGTTGGTGCGTTTGGGAAAAAGTGGATGGTGTTCAATGATGGGGCCCAAAACGGTTACAGGGAAATTTTGGATGTCTTCTAAAAAAATGACGCAGTGGGGGTTGCCCATGCTCACGCAAGTAATTTTTAACGTGGTATCGGCAAAGTTTTGGGGCAACTCAATGGCCCGCTGATCTAAATTTACCGGAATGTCTTGAGGGTTTAAGATCGGTTCTCCCATGTCGACCACCACTAATTCGCCTTCAATTTTAGGTTTAATGACGCCACCCAATGTTTCAATCACCAAACTTTTTTTCGAAGTTAGCCCTTCACGATGTAGATATTTGGCAAAACAGCGAATGCCATTGCCACACATTTCTACTTCAGATCCATCGGCATTCATAATGAGCATTTTAAAATCGGCAGACCCCGAGGGTTTAACAATAAGCATTTGATCAAAGCCAATCCCAAAACGCCGATCAGAATATTGCTTAGCAAACGCCGATGCGTCGGGCAATTCTTCACCCAAGCCATTAATAATAATGACATCGTTACCACATCCTTGCCATTTAGAAAAATGCACTTTAGCCAATTACAAACTCCGATCTGTCGTATATGGATCCCGGATCAGGGTCCGGGATGACGTAATACCGTCATGCCGTCATGCCGGACTTTGATCCGGCATCCATTCATTAATCTCACGATAACCTTGATGTTAAAAACGCAGGGATCGATTCCCCTCGCACTAAATCCTCCAATGTTTCCCGTTTACGAATCACAAAATACTTTTCGTCTTTCACTAAAACTTCTGCGGCCCGGGGGCGGCTGTTGTAATTACTTCCCATGACAAATCCGTAAGCCCCTGCGCTCATAATCGCCATATATTCACCCGGTGCGTAGGAAGGCGTTTTTCGGTCTAAGGCCAAAAAATCACCCGACTCACAAATTGGGCCTACAATGTCAGCTACAATTTCAGGACGCACCCTTTCTTGCAAGGGAAGAATTTGATGGTAGCTTTTATAAAAAGCTGGGCGAATAAGGTCATTCATGGCTGCATCAACGATGAGAAAAGTTTTATCATCGCGATTTTTTTGGTATAACATTTGGGTTAGTAAAACCCCGGCGTTGCCCAATAAAACCCGCCCGGGTTCAAAAATCAAAGTAACAGGCAGACCTTGTAATTCTTTTTTAAGCGCTCGTGCATATTCATGGGGCAGGGGGGGATTTTCTTCTTGGTAGCGAATCCCTAAGCCTCCGCCAAGATCAAGGTATTTTATTTTAAATCCCATTTTCGTTAATTGATGATACAAATCAAGAAGTCGCTGCAAGGCTGCAACAAAGGGTTCGGTTTCGGTGAGTTGGGAACCGATATGGCAATCAATGCCCACCACTTTAATACCTTTTAAAGATAAACAATGTTTGTAAACTGGGAGGGCTTGGTCAAATTGAATGCCAAACTTGCTCTTCTTTAAACCCGTACTAACATAGGGGTGAGTTTTGGGATCAACATTGGGGTTAATGCGTAAACTAACCGGGGCTTTCTTTTTTAAAGATTGAGCGACTTGATCAAGGGCTAGCAGCTCAGCTTCTGATTCGACGTTAAACATTAAAATGCCAGCCTCTAGGGCTGCAACCATTTCGGCGCTTGTTTTGCCCACCCCTGAAAATACGATTTTTTTGGGGTCAACTCCTGCCTTTAAAGCGCGGAATAATTCACCCCCACTTACAATATCAACTCCACTCCCCCACTTGGCAAAGGCTCTCAAGAGAGCGAGGTTAGAATTACTTTTCATCGAAAAACAGATCTGATGAGTTAACCCTGCAAAGGCCTCTGAAAAAACTTGGTAATGCCTCTCGATGGTTCGATACGAATAAACATAAGTTGGGGTGCCAACTTCGTTAGCAATTTTGCTTAATGGAACACCTTCGGCAAAAAACTCACCTGCTTTGTATTCAAAGTGGTGCATGTTAAGCCAATTCCTTTTCCAAGCGACTGAGTTGTTTTTTAATTTGATTTCTTGAGGTGCCACCCCAGGAGTTTTTTCGATCAACGGCGTTCGCAATTTCTAAAATCGAAAAAATATCTTTGTTAAAATTTTGATCAATCGCTTGGAATTCTTTTAAAGATAAAACTTCGAAGGTCTTATTTGTTTTTAGGCAATATTGAATTAACTCTCCTACTTTATGATGAGCCTCACGGAAGGGAACCCCTTGGCTTGCCAAATAGTCAGCCACTTCGGTGGCCAAAACAAAACCTTCTTGATTGGCCTTAGCCATTATTGTTGCATTAAATTCAACTTTTTCGGCAATTTCACCTAAAATCTTAAGACACGCTAGCCCCGTGTTAACCGCATCAAATAGGGGCTCTTTGTCTTCTTGAAAATCTTTATTATAGGTGAGGGGGGTGCCCTTCATTAAAGTGAGCAGGGCCACTAAACTTCCATAAACGCGGCCAGTTTTTCCTCGGATCAGTTCTAAGGCGTCGGGGTTTACTTTTTGTGGCATCATCGAAGAGCCCGTGCAATATTCTTGGGGTAAACGGATAAAATTAAATTCTTGCGAGGCCCATAAAATCCATTCTTCCGACAGGCGACTTAAATGCATCATGATCAGCGCGAGATGACTTGCTAGTTCAATCACAAAATCACGATTACTCACGGTGTCCATACTATTGTCAGAAACGCGGCTAAATTTTAAAAGTTTGGCCACTTGATTGCGATCAATCGGAAAGCTTGTTCCCGCCAATGCCCCAGCCCCAAGGGGTAGACAGTCAAGGTGATTTAAATATTCTTCAAGCCTTTGTTGATCGCGGCGAAGCATTTCTAAATAAGCTAATAGGACATGGCTTAAAGAAATGGGTTGGGCGCGCTGCAAATGCGTGTAGCCCGGCAAAAAAACGTCGAGCAAATTTTTGGCCTTTTTAAATAAAATCTTTTGTAAATGGAGTAAGGCCGCGATTATGTTTTTGGTTTGATCTCGACAATACAGAGTTAAATCTAAGGCCACCTGATCGTTGCGAGAACGTGCGGTATGCAGCTTTCCCCCTACCGGCCCTACAATTTCCAAAAGACGCTTTTCAATATTAAGGTGCACATCTTCTGCCGCTACATCCCATTTAAATTTGCCAGTTTCGATTTCTTTTTTTATTTGTTGAAGCCCTTGGATGATCTGCTCTCTTTCTTGAGCACTAATGATTTTACACTGCGCCAGCATAGTGACGTGGGCAAGGCTACCTTCAATGTCATAAGGATAAAGGATGTAATCGAAACTCACGGAGGCATTAAAAGAATCCATGCCCTTCGAGGTAGGTTGGGAAAAACGGCCTCCCCACAATTTTTGATTCGACATAGCGGGATTTCCTTATTAATTGCAGAATTTTTAGTTTTGCTTAACTGAATTGCTTTTGGCGTGTCAAGGAAACATAAAAATAGGCCTGTACAAGCTCCGTCAATATGTCAGTTAACTGCTACGTGAAAATGTCAGTAGGCAGTTTTCATATTGAGTTAACATTTTTAAAAAAGATGTCATTGCGAGCGAGCCCCGTTGGCGAGCGTGGCAATCTTCGTTATTTAA
>JACPFA010000044.1 GCA_016183235.1 Deltaproteobacteria bacterium | reverse complement strand
GTGTGGATATTGCTTGAGGATCAGTCGTGCCTCTTAAAACATGGGCAGCCTCAATTCGAACCTTAGGATCAGTATTATTTTTAAGTGCTTCGATGAGTGCGGATATTGCTTGAGGATCAGTCGTGCCTCTTAAAGCATAGGCAGCCTCAATTCGAACCTTAGGATCAGTATTATTTTTAAGTGCTTCGATGAGTGCGGATATTGCTTGAGGATCAGTCGTGCCTCTTAAAGCATAGGCAGCCTTACTTTGAACCTCAGGATCAGCATTATTTGACATTGCCTTGACTAACAGATGAAGAGTCGCAGGGTTGCCTTTTAATATTTCAATGGCATCCATTTGAGCATCAGTGACGGGAGATTCTATCAAACGTTTAGCCTCTTCCAAAGGAAGCGGATGATCTTTTCCCCCAAATCTTAGTCTATAATCTGAATAAGCTGTTGGGGCCAACTCTCGCATGTCCTTTCTTGCGACAATATCAATCAGTCTTTGCGCAACGATATCATTACCACCAAGGGTTGCTAATTCCTTCACTGTTTTCGAAAAATCAAGATAGGCCCTTTCTCTTCTTTCATCGAGATCTTGAGGTGAAACCGACCCCTCTGTTTGGTAGAGCGCCAATAGATCTTGAAATTGGTCTTCAAACTTTTTCTTCAAATTGGAGATGTTGTTTTTATTGGATGTTACAAAATAGGTTCGAATCTTTCCAAAAAGTTCTGTGCCATCTCGGCTTGTAAAAGAAGGATCAAGTAAAATGAGTTTTTGATAAAGACCTGCATCAAAAGCCTGTGCGGCCTCTTCTGAGGCCAACCAGAAACGATCATCGACTGGGCTCACTCCTCTTTCAGAATCCTGAATCCCCTCAATTGCAGCAATTTCTTGGATAACTTTATCGACTTTTGTAGGTGTTTTCCAATCTAAAAAAATAACATTGAGTAATTTTTGAAGATCCATAGGCTCCCCCGATTATGTTTTGTTATCGGTTCTCTAGTGAAAAGGGTCTAGGGCAAGGCCTTCAAAAGCGGATATTTCGTATACTTTCGGTATACACATGCCTACAAATTTCTTAAAATAAAGAACTATACGCGTAATGCCTCAGTTTTGGGTGGAGAGTGCTTAGGTTGTTGAGGAGGCCATTGCTTGAAGCGGCGGGGCCCCCAATGAGGATTAGCAGGCATGGAAAACCGCGGCCCGGCTTGGCGGGAACGCGGAAGGCTTCCATGCCTGCTAATCCCATTAGGGTCGCCGCGAAAAGCACGGCTGACGAAACAACCTAAGCACTCTCCACCCAAAACTGAGGCATTACCTATGCGCCACCTTTTTCTATTGAATAATGATAGCATTAGCGCTATCATGCGTTGTGCTGGAGAATTTGGCGAATCCAAAGAATGTAAAATTTAAAGACCTGCTGAATATTTGCATTCGATACTTTGGAGAACCAAGAATCAGCGGGAGCCATCATATTTTTAAGATGCCGTGGTTTGGCAACCCAAGAATTAACCTGCAATGTGATGGCAAAATGGCCAAACCCTATCAGGTCAAGCAAGTGATTGGGGCCATTAAGAAGCTGGAGGAAATGAAAAAATGAAAAATCTTATCGATAAATATACGTACCGTGTTGAATGGTCCGAGGAGGATGATACTCATATTGCAACCTGTCTTGAATTACCGACTCTTAAAGCGCATGGCAAAACTATGGAATTAGCGATTAAGGCCGTCAAAAAAGCAGTATCGGCAACGCTGAAATGGATGAAAGACGACAAAGAAGAAATCCCAGAGCCTTTTTCAACGAGACAATTTAAAGGCAACTTAACGCTCAGAACTTCCCCAGAAGTGCATAGGCAGCTGGCCACCCATGCTGCTGAGCAGGGAGTGTCGATTAATCAATACATCCTCTCAAGAGTGATGGAATAAGACCTTTTTTAAACAGCCAGGCCAGTTGCATATCCGCTAGCCCAGGCCCATTGGAAATTATAGCCCCCTAGCCAGCCGGTAACATCAACCACTTCACCAATGAAATAAAGACCTGGCACCTTTTTCGTTTCCATGGTTTTAGAGGAGAGTTCTGCCGTGTCGATTCCACCACGGGTTACTTCGGCTTGGTCGAAGCCGGCGGTGGTTGCAGGGCTTATTTCCCAATTCTTCAATCGCTTAGCTAAAGTTTGTAATTGATTTTTAGTGAGGTGCTGCATGAGCGGGTTGTTAAATTCATGACGACTTATCAATTCAGCCAAGCGTTGGGGAAGGGCTGTAGCCAAAATGGTTTTTAATTCAGCTTTGGGGCGGTTTTGTTTTTGGTTTTCTAAAAAAGTAAAAGCATCTTGGTTGGGCAATAAGTCAATTTTTAAAGGGCTATTTTCTTTCCAATAAGAAGAAATTTGCAAAATAGCCGGCCCACTTAAACCATGGTGAGTAAACAGCATGGCTTCTTTAAATGAAATTTTGTCAAAGGATACCTCAACTGGGAGTGAAATCCCGCTTAAGTTCCCATATATTTTTAAATCATTTTTATTCCACAACAAGGGCACTAACCCTGGCTTGGGTTTAATCATATTTATCCCGAAAAGCTCCGCGATTTTATACCCTAAATCACTAACCCCTAATTTTGGAAAAGATAAGCCACCGGTGGCTACGACTAATTTTTGGCTATGATAGATTTGATCAGCCGTTAATACCCTAAAACCCTCATGACGCTCAACTTGATGGGTTGATATGCCGATTTTAAGTTCAACCCCCAATATTTGGCATTCTTTAATTAATAAATTTAATATCTGTTTAGAAGATTGTTGGCAGAATAACTGCCCCAAGGTTTTTTCATAATAGGCAATTTTATGTTGCTTCACTAAAGCGATAAAATCATCAGGGTTAAATTGACTTAAGGCTGACTTACAAAAATGCGGATTTTGCGACAAATAATTTTCTGCTGTCACATGAAGATTCGTAAAATTACAACGCCCGCCCCCAGAAATAAGAATCTTTTTACCCGGGTTTAAATTCTTTTCCAAAACTAAAACTTTTTTACCTCGCTTGGCGGCAACCCGTGCACACATCAGGCCTGCTGCCCCAGCCCCCAAAATGATGACATCGTAATTCATGCTTGCTTATACCCATTAAGATAATTAAAGAATAGTGCTTTAGCCATAGACAAAGCCTATAATTAGATATATACTATTTTATGTAGTTAGATTTATATAAGTATTTTATGGAAAAAATTATCCCCATTTCAGATTTGCAAAGCCAGGCGAAAAAGTTTGTTGAACAAGTCAACAAAACTCGAGAGCCTGTCATTATAACTCAGCGGGGCAGGGCGGCAGCTCTTTTAGTCGATCTAGAATCTTATGAAGGGCACATGGCAACTTTAGATGAAATGTCCTATCCGGATTGGGAAAAGCGTTTGGCCAAAGCTAAAAGGGAAAGAGGCAAGGGAGTGAAGCTAGAAGACTTTAAAAAGGGCAAACGTAGTTATGGTCGAAAAAAATAGGGTTTTATTTTTACGTCCCCAAGCTCAAGCAGATCTCGATGCCATTCGAAAATATTCTTCCAAAAATTTTTATGAAATCATTGATAAGATCGAATATTTGAAAGAATTTCCTGAAATGGGCCCCGCGATGGATAGGGCCTATCAAGGGTTTCGCCAGGTTTTGTGTAGGGAATATCGTATTATTTACGAAACTATCTCCGATGAACGAATTGAAATTGCCTATATCCGCCATTGTTCAAGACAAACAGGATTAAGACTTATCATTTAATCAACTTTTAATATTTTGTCACGAAAATCAATAAAATCAAATCTGTCTGAATCCCACTCTGGTAATAATTTAAGCGTCGCATCAAATGCTTCGTTGAAGGAAGTTTTATTTTTCCATACTATTTTTACTGCTTTGCCGGACCTGCTTTCCTTATCCTCAATTTCCTCAGTTCCAAAAAATTCACCCGAAAGCACTCGGCTTACCAGTAATAGTTTCCGAGCAACTGCATTATTAGGATCTAATTTTGCCAAAGCCTTTGCATATTCAGCAATTTTATTGTCTGGTTTTCTCGATTTAGTTAGTTCTAAAAAAATCAATGCCAATAAACTCTTTTGATCATCAGGATGGGCCTTCACATATTCCGTTAAAAATTCATGAGATTGTTTGATGTCTTCAGCTTTTTGCCATCTGACAAAAGGGTCAAGTCTAGATCCCACACCAGCGCCAATATCGCCGTCTGTATATAACGCAAAAGCGCGAAACACGGCTTCCCCAATATTCATTGGGTAACCGAAAAATTGACTACAGGCAATCGCAAGCCTCAATTTATTTGGGTCTGATTCCGGGGATTTTTCTAAAGACTCTCTAGCTTTTTGATACTCACCGTATGCTATTTTAGTGCCCTTTTGATGTAAGAACCGTCTAGCATCTCTGTCGTCATCAGAAACAGGCTCTATTCCTACCGCATTATAAACGCCTTGCCATAATGCAATCAAAGCCTTGTCTATCTCTCCTAAATCGACATATGATTCTGCAACATAGTCAGAGCAAACCCAAGACCCTTTTGGGAAACGCTGGACCCCTTGAGTGCAGGCCGTTATCTCACCGCGGTAGTCTTTTTTCAGTATTTCTGGATCCCCGCCTTCGCGGGGATGACAGCCAACCACCCGTTCACTGACTTTCAATTACCCACAAGTTTTGAGCCAATGGCGAACCCCAGTTTGATTTGATGTCGGTGATCGCTTACGGCAAGGATGTGGCTCAGGAATGTAAGAGGAGGATTGAACGCTTCAGGAAACTTCAAAAGACAATCGACGCGTTAGCCACCGAGGCATTTGCCAACGCGCCCTGGACGCCAAAAGCCAAAAAGGGGCGTCGCGACTAAAGAAATAGGAGGCGAATGTTACCCGAGTTGTGGGTAATTGAAAGGTGCACTGACCGGTTACAATTTCTGTCGACATAGAGGTGTACAAGCCGAGTCAATATGTCAGTTAACTGCCGAGTGAAAATGTCAGTAGGCAGTTTTCATATTGAGTTAACATTTTTAAAAAAGATGTCATTGCGAGCGAGCTGAAGGCTCGCGTGGCAATCTTCGTTATTTAACTC
>JACPFA010000043.1 GCA_016183235.1 Deltaproteobacteria bacterium | reverse complement strand
TTGGTGAAGTTGAGTTTTGCCGACAAGGTCTTTTTTTGCAACAGTGGGGCCGAGGCCAATGAGGCGGCGATCAAGCTCGCTCGTCGTTATGGGCAGAAGGCCAAAGGGCCTGATGGTTATGAAATTATCACCATGGAAAAAGGCTTTCATGGCAGAACTTTTGCCACCATGACAGCCACCGCTCAAAGCAAGATCCACGATGGTTTTGGGCCTTTGGTGCCAGGTTTCAAATATGTACCCTATGATGATCTTGAAGCGGTTGCTAAAAGCATTACCCCAAACACTTGCGCCATTTTAGTAGAGCCCATTCAAGGGGAGAGCGGTGTGCGCATGCCTAAACCAGGGTATTTGCAGGGTTTGAGAAAATTATGCGACCAACATCAAATTTTATTGATGCTCGATGAAGTGCAAACGGGCATGGGGCGTACGGGTAAACTTTTTGCTTATGAACATGAAGGCATTGAGCCCGATGTGATGACCTTGGCCAAGGCCTTGGGTGGGGGTTTTCCCATTGGGACTTGTTTAGCCAAAAAGGAAATTGCTGATTTGTTACAGCCGGGTGATCATGCCAGCACCTTTGGGGGTAATTTCTTGGCTTGCTCGGCCAGTCTTGCGGCGCTCACCCTATTAATTGATGAGGGTTTGTTAAAAGAATCGGCTGCGGTGGGTGAATATTTTTTAAAAAGTTTAGCGTCGTTAAAAAAAACCTACAAAATAGTGCAAGATGTTTGGGGCAGAGGCATGATGTTGGGTTTAAGATTCAATCATGAAATTCCAGACCTCGTGATGCAATTTTTGAAAGTGGGCTTGGTGGTCAATAGCCCACAAGGTAATCTCATGCGCTTGGTTCCACCTTTGATCTTAAAAAAATCTCAAGTAGATGAAGCCATTGTCATTTTGAGCGAGGTTTTTAAAACTTTATGAAACGCGATTTATTAACGATCCTTGATTTAAAAAAAGAAGAAATTTTACGGCTGATCAAACTTGCCCAAGAGTTTAAGAAAAAAGCCAAACGTCAAAGGGTAAACTCGGTATTGAAGGGTAAAACCTTGGCGATGATTTTTGAAAAGCATTCTACTCGCACCCGAGTTTCTTTTGAAGTGGCCATGGTGCAGTTGGGTGGGCATCCTTTAGTCATCGATAGTCAAAGTTCGCAATTGAGTCGGGGTGAATCGATTGCCGATACCGCTCAAGTTTTATCGCGTTATGTGGATGGCATTATGTTTAGGGCGAATCGTCACCAGGATATTGTAGAAATGGCTCAACATGCGACAGTTCCCGTCATTAACGGACTTTCGGATTTGTATCACCCCGTGCAAGTTTTATCCGACCTCTTAACCTTGACTGAGAACTTTAAAGACATTAAAAAACTTTCGGTTTGTTATTTAGGGGATTGGAATAATTTAACCCGCTCGTGGATTAATGCCGCTATTCGTTTAGGTTTTGTTTTAAAAATTGCTTGCCCTCAATCAACCTGGCCTAGTGAAAATGATCGACGTGCCTTGAAGAATCATTCCAATATTGAGGTTATGCTTGATCCCCAAGAAGCAGTAAGGGGGTCGAATGCGTTATATACCGATGCTTGGGTTTCGATGGGTCAGGCCGAACATTCATCGAAAGAACAATTTTATCCCTACCAAATCAATGCTGCTTTATTAAAAAATGCTGCGCCCAAAGCTATCGTGTTGCACTGTCTGCCGGCCCATCGGGGAGAAGAAATAACCGATGAAGTGATGGATGGGCCGGCTTCGCGCGTTTTTGATCAGGCCGAGAACCGCCTCCACATGCAGAAGGCGATCTTGTCGGCTTTGCTGTCATTGCGAGGAGGGCTTTAGAGACCCTTCGCGGAAGCTCAGGGCAGGCTCCGCAATCTCGAATGGAGAGATTTGCCCGGCCTCAAGGCCCCTTAGATCCTCACAAGTACATTAATCCTCAAACTTTGGGTCATGATAAGGATGTAAGTAAATAGCTTCAATAAAAGTCCCCTGTTCATTGCGAGGTTGCAGCAACAGTTGAAAGGCTTGTAGGCTGGTCGGTTGACGGAGATTGATGAAAACTGAGGTTTCATTATTATTAAGCCGCTTGGTTCCGTAATTCATTACTTTGTTGTTTTCAACTGCCAAAGCTAGCGCCACAGCTTGAGGGGCATTTTTGGCAAAGCGAATTTCCACAGCACCCACCGGGTAGGGAATAGGTAAAGGGTATCGTACCAAAATATTCATGTTACCTTTATGAAGTAGGCCTGGCTTTACGTAGACGGGTGAAGTATTTGCTGCATTCATGAGTGCAAGCAGCTTTTCATCTATTTTCCCGTTCACGCTAACCTTGGGGCCTCTTGTTTTGGCTAATGCCTCGATGAAGCGAAGATTCTTGTTAATTTGATCATCATCGGAATCGTGCCAATTAGGTTCAATAGCTTCAAATTTAAGTTCATCAGCTTCAAAAGGTACAACGACATAGCTAATATTTTCTGCCTCACACCGCGGATCACCGGCACTGTTTAGGTCAATTCCCCAACCGCGGATTTTTCGACTGTTGCCTAAAAATGTTGGGCCTTGGGGAGTGTACTGCGGGAGGCTGGTGTAGACGGTTGTGTCTTGAACTTGATTACTGGCATTGCCTTCGATCATTTGAACATCAAAGTCAACAATCCTACCATTAGGCTTTCGATAAATGGTCATGGATTTGATAACTTGAGAATGCGCATTGTTGACCCCGCTCCAAGGGTCAGAGTTGCTGGCATTATAGCCCATCCATTGTTGATAAGCACCGGGACATGGCACTGTTACGCCTAGTTCAAAATCTTCGAGATCAAGATCGGTTGCATCGATCCAACGGCCACGTCCGCCTACCGTGCCACCTTCTGTTTTGTACCACACGCGAATGTCATCGGTCGTGTAAGTTTGCCAT
Organism: Deltaproteobacteria bacterium; assembly: GCA_016183235.1. Lineage (NCBI taxonomy): Bacteria > Pseudomonadati > Myxococcota > Myxococcia > Deltaproteobacteria bacterium. Next base: position 65,838 of record JACPFA010000043.1, on the reverse strand, counting down.
GAAGTATACCAACTATTTTGATAGCCGTTAGAGTAGGGTAATCCTGCTTCGCGATGCCAATAAGCCACTGCCTCACTGCACCAGTTGCCACGAGTCCAACCGGAATAAGTTCCAGCGGAATTTGTGGCCGTAGCAGCGCTGTTAATTCCCACCACCATTTGCCAAAAAGGTTTGCCCGAATTACTGCCGCAGCTTTCAACCGTACCTAAGGTTTCATCGGCAACATCTAATAAGGTGCCACTGCCACTTGGGTTCCAACTACCGCCGCTTGTAAAACAAGCACAATCAGGTTCGTCGATCGTACAGGCGTGAGCTGAATTAAAAGGCAATAAAACAACAAGAATTGAAAAAAGAATAGTAATGATAAAACTCATAAATCCCCCATTTTAATTTTACGCCCTTAGGACAGATGCAAAGAATTGGCCAAAAGTTAAAATAAAATTTACTAATAAAATCAATAAGTTAAAAACAGGGTATTTTATGACATAACCCAGGTTCTTATATGAATACATAGGTTTTAGAATTTAGATAAAATTAATGAGTCGATTCTGAAGCAGACTCTGTGCTGACAAAGCCGGCGCGTAAGCAGCTGGGGCTCCTCTGTCATTGCGAGCGAGCCCCGTTGGCGAGCGTGGCAATCTCACCGGTTAAACAGAAGAGATTGCTTCACCCTAAAGGGTTCGCAATGACAGAGACGCCCCGTTGGGCTCGCAATGACAGAGGGATTCTGCCGCTTATATGCGCCGGCTTTGCCAGCACAGAGTCTGATTCAGGATCGGCTAATTACCCAATAGGGTGCAATTGATAAAGTCCCAGTTCAAACATCAATGTTTCTTCAAGAGTGGTAAAGAAAAAGGGGAAATGGGCCAAATCAAGAACATGGGGGATAACTCGGGTACTAGCAAAAAGTAGGGCTTCCGACATTTCGCCTAGAGTTAGTTTGGCTAAACGGCGCGGTAGGGGAAGAAAGGTTGGGCGTTGCAAAACTTTACCCAAGGTTTTGGTAAATTCTAAATTGGTTAATGGATTGGGGCTTACTAAATTAACCGGGCCGGCGATTTGTTCATTAAATAATAAAAAGTAAAAGGCACCCAAAACATCGTCTAAGGAGATCCAACTCATAAATTGATCCCCACTGCCAAGCCTCCCCGCAATGCCTAATTTGAAAGCGGGCAGCATCTTTTTTAAGGCGCCCCCTTGGGCACTCACCACCATGCCTAGCCGTGCATTAATCACACGAATCCCAGCGTTTCGTGCTTTAAGGGTTGCCGCTTCCCACTTTTGACAAGTTTCAGGTAAAAAACCCTTTCCTGCCTCCGAGCGTTCATCAAGCGGCTCATCGCCGCGATCGCCATAAAACCCAATTGCCGAGGCAGCAATGAATACTTTAGGTTTTTTTTGCAGGCTGCTTAAGCTTAAACATAAATTTTCTGTGCCTTTGATTCGGCTTTGTTCGATTTTGGTTTTTTGTTTGATGGTCCAGCGGTGGCCGGCAATATTTTCCCCTGCCAAATGAATTATCGCATCCATACCCTCTAAGGCCTTGGCATCGACTTCGCCTGTGCTTGGGTTCCAAAAGATTTCTTCGCTACCCGCTTTAGGATTGCGCCGCACCAAAGGGTAAACTTGATGCCCACCCCCCAATAAAAAAGCATGCAGATTTTTGCCAATAAGCCCTCTAGCCCCGGTGATGGCAATTTTTTTAGGGCCATGACTGGCAAAACGAAGGTGCCATGTCAAATCGTGCAAGATTCGCTGAGTTCGAAAATAAAATATGCGTTTAAGTAATTTTTTGACAACCCAGCCCCCAAAAATTTTGTAATCAATGCGATCTTCTAAAGAACAGGAATTTTGACTTTTTAAAAAAAACCGATGTTCATGAACCCAAGTTTTAAAAGGGCCTTTGAGCTGCTGGTCTTGAAAAGATTGATTAGCCACAAAATTTTGATGATGAGCGACCCACCTAAACTTAAGGCCAAACGTGCGCAACGTGATTTCTTTTTTAGCACCCTCGGTAATAGGTTTTAAAGGCGGTTTGACTTGGAGGTTTAACCAACTTGGGAGTAAGCGTTCCAATGCGCCAGGCCGGCAATGCCATTGGTAAAGCGCGTTTACCGGAAATTCAAAGTAATTAGCAAAGGCAATCGAAGTCATGGGGTTAAGCCGGGGCTTGCGGAAAACCCTTTTAAGCGTAGTTGTTTCAATACCGGGCTTGGGTTTAATGAAATTAAAACTTTGGTTAAATCGTCAACTTCGGGTGATTCATTGAATCGAACCACCGGTGCGCTGGGGATTTCTTTGCTGACCGCTATATCAACGAGGCTCTTTACCCAAGGGAAATTAAGATTTTTTAAATTGGCGTGCGAAAAGGCGTCGAGCACGACTAGATAATAATTGTGGGTTTGAATTTCTTTGAGCGTGCCAATCAGGTTGAGAGTCGATTTGATTTGGAGGTTTTGATAATTGGCAAGCTCAGGAAAGAGGGACAATAGAAAGCCTTTTTCATAAGGGCGATGAGTATACAATTCCCATCGGCCTATATCTTTAATCGGAGTGGTGGAGTTTCCTACAATATAATATTGTTCGGTGTCTTTACCTGCAGGGAGTGGCAATGTTTTGGCAACGGGTTTTAACGAAAGGGAGGTCTTATATTTAAGATAAACTTCGTAGGCTACAATTCCCACCACGTAGGGGTTTTGTTTGGGGTTAAAAGGGAGTTGGGTGGGTGGATTTTGAGAATAGGTGATTTGCAAATCAATTTTTCCGTTGCTTGCTTTTTTGACTTCACTTGCGAAGTCATTCAAAATCGGCCCCGCCGCTTCTTCATCGCCTTCGCCCCCTGGGTACCAGATTAGCATCTTCAATGCTTTTGCTTCTGCCACATGACCTGCGAAGAGCATCGCGACACATAGACCCAAGAAAAAATTAATAATAGGCCAACGGGCCCGGCCCCGGGCTTTCCCCCAGCAGTGCTCGTCCGCAAGCGGACTCCGCGCTGGTGGGGGGCCCCCTGCCCGGGTCACCCGTTGACCTATTATTAATTTTTTCTTGGGTCCCAATTTTTATCCTTCTCTTCCCTGACAAACCATTCACAAAATTTGCGTAACCCCTCTTCAATTTTCACCTGGGGTTTATAACCCAACACTTGTTGGGAGTGTGTAATGTCAGCACAGGTTATTGGCACATCTCCTGGCAAATAAGGTTGGTATTGCACCTTGGCCTTGGTTTTAAAATTAGCTTCTAGAATTTTTACCAGATCATTTAACTTTGTCATCTGATTTTCGCCTAGGTTGAAAATATCATATTTAGCCTGAGCGGCGCTTGGAGCCTCTAGCCATTGGAGCGTTTGCCCAATTCCCATGACGATGTCGGTAATGTAAGTGTAATCACGTTGTGAGCTGCCATCACCGTATAAAGTGATCAATTCACCGCGTAGCATAGCACGGGTAAATTTATAGATGGCCAAGTCAGGCCGTTGCTTAGGCCCATAAACAGTGAAGAAGCGCAAACAGGCAATGTTCATGGCATAGAGATGGTGATAGGTGTAACCAAGCAATTCGCCCGCTCGTTTCGTGGCTGCATAGGGGGAGATAGGCAGATTAACTGCATCGGATTCTTTAAAAGGGATTTTTTGATTACCACCATAAACCGAGCTGCTCGAGGCAAAGGCAAAATTTTTGACGTGATGTTGCCGGGCGCATTCTAATAAATTAAGCGTGCCATTAACGTTAACCTCGGCGTAGCTTTGGGGATTAACGAGTGAAGGCTGCACCCCTGCTAAAGCGGCTAAGGCAATGACTCCATCAAAATGTTCGGATTGAAATAACTTCGACAAATTTTTCATGTCACAAATGTCAACGTGATGAAAAACAAAGGAATCCGATTTTGGAGCTAAAGATTTTTGAATTGATTCTAAATTGTGTTGTTTCTTTTTAGGCCAATAGCTTGGGTTGAGATTGTCGATCCCAATAATGCGATGGCCCTGGCGTAATAATTCTTCTGCCAAGTTGGAACCAATAAAGCCCGCCACACCCGTTAAGAGATAAGTTTTTTTTTTCATTCGTCATTCCATGTCATATATGGATCCCGGATCGGTGTCCGGGATGACGTAAGGTCGTCATGCCGGACTTGATCCGGCATCCATATGATTGATCAATCTTCTGTTTAATTAACACATTATACTTTAAATAAAATTTATACGTATTTTAAATGTATTTATTTCGTATAAATTTAACCATCAAATTATTTCCATTTTTATTTTTATAAAATAACTTAATAATTTCAATTACTTAAAAAATAAATACGATTTTGAAAATTTTGGCACGCAGTATGCATAACAACTAATATGTGTTCGAAAGAACACTTGATTTTTAAAAAATAAATATTAAATAGTGTGCCCCTAAACCGGAGGAGAAATGATTCTTCTCCGGTTTTTTTTATGGGTACTTCTTAGTCTTTTTATTTTTTTGTTTCAATGGAGATTTTATTCAATCCCGCCTTTGAGACCAGATCCATGATGGTTACTAGCTTGCCGGTTGTAGATCCCTCATCGGCCTGAATGAAAACAGCCGGCTGAATTTGCTTTTTTCCCAATGGAGCAAGGGCAGCCTCGAGGCCACTCATATCAACGGGGCGCTCGTTGAGGAAAATTTCTTCTTGTTGGGTTACTCCGATAACAATCTTTTCTGTTTTCTCTATTTGTGTTCCAACCTGGGATTTAGGTAGGTTAACCTTCAAGGCCTGAATGTTAGTATACTGAGCTGTGATGATGATAAAAATAAGTAGGTTAAACATCACATCAACCAAAGGCGTTGGGTTAATGGCCTCTTCTTCTCTTTTTTTCTTGCGAAAAACCACGATTATTTCCTTTTGATCAGATCAATAATCCGCAAAGAGATTTTCTCCATTTCAAGGATCATTCGATCGACTCGAGAAGTCAGATAACGATAGCAAACCGTTGCTGGAATCGAGACCATAAGGCCCGCAATCGTTGTATAAAGCGCTTTATATATTCCATCCGCGATCATTCCGATATTGGTTACTTCTCCCACTGCGGCAACACTTGAAAAAAGTTGCACCATACCTAAGACCGTTCCTAAAAAACCGAGCATGGGGGCGAGAGAAATCGTGGTATTAAGAACATTCATATAGCGCTCTAACTCGGTTGTTTCTTGCAGCCCGACTTCAATGACAATTTCCTTGATCTGCTCGCGACTCTTTCCTGCATTGGCAAGACCGGCTTCAATAATGCGTGCTAGCGAGGCCTTATTTTGCCCGCATAATACTTCAGCTTCTGGGAACTTATTTTCTCTTACCAACTCTTCGATCTTGGCAGAGAAGCCTTTGGGGATAATCCGTTCGCAGCGCAAAACCCAAATTTTTTCTAGAAATACAGCCAGTGCCAAGATGGAGCAAGCAGCGATGGCGTACATTGTCCAGCCGCTTACATGAAAAAAATAAAATAGGGTCTCAAACATTTTTACCTCGGTTTCTGGCCGTTTTTAGGTGTCCATTTCTGAAATATGATAAGTAATGGGCACGGCTATTTTCAATTCGGTATTGGCAAGATGTTCTGGAAGAGGCGGAAAGGGAGAAGCATTTTTAATGGTCTGAAGGGCCCCGTTCGAAAGAAGCTCATGGTCTGACTTGAGAACTTTATAATGCACTAATTGGCCTTCTCGATTGATGACGAGAAGAACAAGCACCTTGCCTTCAATTCCCATCTGTTTGGCATCAGCCGGATAATTCCGCCGCCTGACAATTTTCTGCTGTACCTGCTTTAAATATTTTTCATAAAGTGAGTCGCCTTGAAAGGGTGTTGTGCCACTGGTTCCTTCCCCATTTTGGGCCGTGTCATGGGCGTCTTTGCCGCTCTGAGGTTGAGGTTTTTCTTGCAGTTTATTTTCCAAAAAATTTTCTTTTTGTTTTTTGACGGGGGGCACGCTGTGTTTGGCCGCGTGTGACTCCATTGCACCCGACACAATAAGTAGGGTTACTTGTGGCCCATGCTGCTCGATGGATGAGGCGGAGGATTTAAAAACAGGCCCCCACTTCCAGGCCGACACCCCTATGGCAATCGCCAAGTGGATGAACAAGGAAATAAGAGTGACCCGAAAAAAAATCATGCCTTAGCCCCAGCTTGTTGCCTTGAGCGTTTGATCAGTTTCGGTTTGAGCCAAATATAAATACCAGTCACCACATAGGCGACCAAGGCCAGTGAAAGAAGGTCCCAAAAAAGCATCAATCGACCACCCACAATTTCACCGGTATGAAGTTTCAATAGGAGCGTTCCCCAGGTTAGCGGTTTTGCATGAGGAGACGCCATGAGAGCTGCCTCAACAATCTGCGTTTTTTCACCCGAGGCCGGATTAAAAAGATAAGCCCCTTCCTTTTCAACAGCCACCATCAACCAACCATCTTGCAGCACGCTTAAGGATTGTATTTCACGAAAATTACCGACCGGTTGGCAAATTTCAGCAGAAGCTTGGCAAGACAAGAGCCCTCTCTGCTTTCCCAGACCAACCCAGATGCGGTCCCCCTGGAAAGCCAGGGCCTTGATGTCTTTGCCGGCAGTGTCCCCCGAGAGCCATTGGTCAGATCGTTTGCCGCTAGCATCTACTGTTGATTCGATAATGCCGCTGTGAGTGGCCAGGAGTTGCCGCTTGGGCCTAGATGGGTCACTCACAATGGCTTTGACGGGCAAGGGTTCCATTTTTTTTCTCTCGCTGATGCCCCAGGGGAGGGTCGTTTTTTCGACGGTGGGAAATGATTTTTTGTGAAGCAGATAAAGTGCCGTGACGGCTTCAATAGCGATAAAAATACCCAAGGTAATCCCAAACCAGGCATGAATCTTCCGGCTGCCCTTCAATAGTTTTATTCCTTTACTCATGATTTCCTCCTGCCTAGCAAGCTTAAGCGGAACCTAAGCGCAAAGATCAAAACGAATCCCACCATTAAGGCTAGCGTCATGCTTTCCATCGATTGTGGCGAATAGGCGGTGAGCATGCACCCTCCGGTCGAATTATTTAAATTATCCGATAGCTCGGATGAAGTTGCCGACAAATCGGTAATGAAAATAGAGGCGGTTTTGATCTTTCTGGTGGGGTCTCCTTCAGGATCCGGCGTTAATTCACCTTTTACAGCAACATAGAGTTTGGTGCCCACCAAGACCATTTTTTTGACTTCTGCAGGGCCGTTGAAAAGTGCCCAGGTGGCCCCTTCGTTAGACGAAATGAAAAGACCGTCTTTGGTACCAGCAAACAATTTGCCACCATAGCGAATCGCTGTTTTGAAATCGGTTTCTCCACTGAAGATCAAATTGCCATCACCATCTAGGGCTGCTTTTCCAGGATTGGTGCCTAAAGGTGCAAAGGCGATGGCATCGGAGCTTTGGGCCCCTGTGTAGAGGAGTTTTTTCCCAAGGGCGACAACCTCGTTATCTAACAGAGCAAAACCTTCCGTTTCTACATCGGGCAATCCAGTATCCACGTGGATAAAACCCTTCCCATCATCGGTGGATGCATCGTCGGTTAGTCGGAAAATGCCCCCAAGTTTAAGGCCAGCGTAGAGATTGCCGTTATTAGACCAGAGACTCTTTATTTCTTTTTGTAAGAGAGGAGATGCAATCGTTGTGATTGAAGTAGTAAAGATGCCTTGCTGAACGCCGTTTTTTGTTGCCGCAAGAAAGTCTGTTCCCAAGATAAGAAGTTGTTTGAAGTCAGCAGCGTCGCCCGTGATATTTCCAAGGATACTGGTCCATGAGCTTCCATTCCAATGATAAGCACCACCACCGCCACCCAAGGCTGCAAAAATATCGCTTGCGGAGCGAACCACTAGCCACCTGGCTTCCTTGGGTAATTCCTCGCCAACCGCGGTGAAAGAGGCCCCGTCCAGTTTAAAAACCATGCCTGCCCCCGCTCCCAATTTTGTGCCAACAAACACATTCCCCGCGCTATCCGTGGCGATGGATTTGATTTCTTCGCCGAAGGGAAAAAACCCAATCTCACTCCAGCTGCCAGCGTGATCCGTGGAGCGGTATAGTTTATTGGTTTGTGAGACATAAAGATTACCATCATCCCCGAGCGTCAATGTTTCTGCTTTAATCTTACCGCCGGTTGCCGGCAGCCCGGAGTTTTTTGCCGTCCAAGTTGTTTCGTTCCATTGGAAAACCCCCGATTCATTGCTGCCAGCAAGGATATCACTTTCTGAAAAGACAATCAGAGACTTGATTTCTTTGTTCATGATGGTCGTTCCCAAACGGTCCCATCCGGTGCCATTCCATTTCCAGACAGCCCCTTTATCAGCACCTTCGCTGGATCCAGATTTTCCTTTTGTGCCTACATAAGTCGTTCCGTTATAAAGGGCGACGCTCTTGAGTTCTCGCAGCGGAGTGGTCAAAGGAACACCATCGGCGTCATAGGTTGTTTCCGAGAGATTTCCCAAATCTTGCCAGGTGCTACCATTGAACTGGCGGACGCGATGGTCTTTACCAATGGTCACAAGCTCATTGGGCGAGGTAGCTGCCAATTTTTCAAGTTCGGCTGTATAGTCACCCAGTATTTCCCATGAATATCCTTCAGGAAGAACGATGGTTGTTGTGCCAACACGGTTAAGCATTTGTCCATCGAGCCGGTAGATCCCATCATTGTTGGTGCCGGCATAAAGAACACCATCTAAAGAAGCCAGTGACAGAATTTCTGTTTGAATACTCTCGGTATTTAAGAGGGCCCAGGTAGCATTGTTTAATTGATAGATATCGCTTTCTTTTTGAGCCGAGGTTCCTTTGGTTCCTACATATATTCCCGTTTCGTCAGCGTATAATGCATCGACATCAGATGAAATGTCATTGCCAACTTGAGTGACACTGGAGTCTTCGATTTTTAAAATACGTGCGCCCAGGGGTGGGCCGTCTAACGGAGTTTTAGCGACAAGATAAACGGTGCCATCGGGGAGCACGGCCATGTTTTTTGGGTCAAGGGAGTTTTCGTTGTTTTCGGTTGATCCAAGGTCAATGACCGTCCAGGGGCCATTTTTGTTTGGATCAAACTGGCGCTGAATGACCGTTTCGGCTTGGGCCCACCCCGACACCCACAAGGTGCTGAGGGCAGCAAAAAAAACATGCGATGGTTTCACAGTGTGTCTCCTTCTTGAGTTTGCTTTTTTTTCTTGGTTTGTTGTTTCCACGACAACATGCCAAAGACACCCATCTTTGGCATATCGGAATCTCCGTCGTTGTCGCGGTCCCAACTCATGTTGAAAAGATTATCTACCATGAGATCTGCCGAAAACCCTTTTCCCAGTTCTCGCGACAAGCGAAGCCGGGCAAGGTAGAGGGGAGCCATTGGCGAGTCTGCTTTTTCTGTACCCGAAAGGGCATCGATCCGTTTTCGCGACGAAATAAAACTAAAAGAGAAATCGGCTTTTACATTAAGCTTGGGGATTTTGGTGTTGATCAAGAGATTGGCACTGTGGGTTGGCGTTTCGTTAAGGGGTGCACGGGTGTCCCTGTTGAGAGTCCAGAGATAAGAGTAATTGGCTCTTATTCCTAGGTGTTTGAGAGGTTGAAATTTTACATCTACCTCTGAACCAGCGGTAAAAGCCCTGCCAATATTAATTTTTGTTTCTAAAGGTAGCCCCGTTCCCAGGTAATCATCGATGATGCCGGTGTCGATTTTGTCATAATGTTGGTTAAAAAATCCGGTGATCGAATAACCAAGGATATCCGAAAGACGGTGATCAAAAATCAATTGATACTGTCGGGATCGTTCTGGCTTTAAGTTAGAATTGCCGGCTGTGTACTTAGTGCCGTTGATGTCTAGCTCAGGGACTGACGAACGGGTTCGTTGTTCAAAACTTGGCAGCTTGTAACCAAAACCTACATTGAGCCGTAAATCCATATTGGGAGTGAGGCCAAGTTTAAGCCCGGCAGCAGGTGTGATAGCTGTTGGTCAGTTGATCGTTTTTTCAACTCGAAGGCCGGCGCTTGCACTGAGGTGTTTGAAGGTGATTTCATCTTGAAACCCGCCGGCGAAAAAGAATTCATTTTTATTGTAAATTTTTTCCGGTTTATCAGAGGCAGAATCTGATATTAGAATGTCTTGCTCGTCGAAGCGGCGCACGCGGCCATTATTGTTAGAATTTCTTTTTTGCCATCGAGTTTCCCACCATGTGGTCAGTTTATTTTTTTTACCCAAAGGCCTTTCATAAAGGAGCCGTGTAGAAAGGAGCGTGTCAACGATATCGTCGTTTTGGGTTGATTGTTCACGAAAGATAAAACGGCCAGAATCACGACTGACAAAATTTTTCTCACGTATTTTATTTAATTGAGATGAATAGCCGCGCAAACTAAATTCGCCACGACCTCCCCAAAGGTTAGTTTTTTCTAAAATGGCAGTGCCTTCAATGTCTTGTTTGTTATCGTGGCCCGATTCTGTGCCCTCTTCAACAAACTTGTTAAATTCTCGCCGCACCGACAAATTTCGGTTTAGGTAGCGGAACGAAAAACGGGCCTTAGTTTTATTTTTGATGTCCCAATGAAAATCGGCCCGCATCTCGCCAGTGCGTTGTGGCTTGCGGTCCGACTTCAAACTCTTCTGTCTTAAATCACGGTCGAGATCAAAAATATCGGTAAACCCATCTGAAAAGTCATAGCGTCCGCCGAGCCGCACCCTGAATTTTTTGGAAAGGGGACCTTCAATAAAAGCCCTTGAACGGAAGGTGTTTAATTGCCCATAACCTGCTGAGACCCCCATGCCAAAATGATCTTTGGGGATTTTCAAAATAATATTTACTACTCCTCCAATGGCGTCAGACCCATACAGGAGGGCCTGAGGCCCCCGGATAATTTCAATTTTTTCTATTTCATCGGCATTGATGGTAGAAAGATCAAACTTGCCCTCAGCGGATTGAGATGTCGTGCGTTGGCCATCAATCAGCACAAGAGTATAATCTGGGTTGAACCCGCGAATCTGAATGCTTTCAAAACGATCGCCACTGTCGCCTGGGCCGGTTGGGGTTACGCCAGGGCTTAAGATGATGGCATCCGCAGCTGTCTTGGCCCCCAGCTCTTTGATCTCATCAGCCGTCAGTATAGATTTGGGCATCACGGATTCTGGGTCGAGCGTGTGCACCGATTTTTGTTTTTTGGAAGTTTCTACCATGATTTCAGGAAGCACAAAGGAGGTGCCTTGGTCCTTTTTCTGGGAGTAAGCCGGTTGGGTCTCGATCAATAGTGACATAAAGACAAACGCTATTAAAACAAGAGTTGAGTGGCAAATATTGCAAGTGAAAGTCATTTTCATTTAAAAGCCAGTTGACGGGTACCAACTGCGCTGAGTTCTGTCAAGGGATTATCTATCTACTTGGTACTGATCGGGGGGTAACAAAAATAGCAGATTTGCGACACAGAGTCGTTATTTTATCGACAGTTGGTGTTTCTCAGGGTGTTCTAAAAACTTCTTAATATAGTGAAGAAATTGCTCAATATCTTGGAGGTGGTTTTTTAGAATATCATATAAACGTTCAGGTTTAATATCAGCATAATGATGCACCAAAATATTACGCATGCCAGCCATGGGGATCAAAGCCTGTTTAGAAAATTCTTCCGGAACAATCTTTAATTCCCCCATCTTTGTAGCGATTTCTTTATATTCAGTGGCACGGCCTCCGGGTAGACGTGACAAAATGTGAGAAGAAATATGAAAGATGCCTTCTAAAGCTAATCGCAAATGGTGCTGTGCCAAATCAAAAGAATCTTCTGAAGCAAAGTCGTTAAAAGGTTGTTTGCTAAGGCTTGTTAATTTTTTTATATTTTTTCGAATGCCATCAATCCTGGGTAAAACCGCTTCACGTTCCAAGGGTGGTGGTGTCATAAACTCTCCAAAATTGTTTTATCAAATTCATCTAGCAACGGGCGATAGTCGCAATAAAGCAAGTCTGTCTCAACTTCAAAATTAATTCTGGCCCTAGGATTAACATCATAAATAACTTGGCCATAGCGAATAACGTGAAAGCGCAATTCCAGGCCAACATCTCTTAAATACACAATGTCGATGATGTCATTTTCTAAGGTGCGAGGGGAAATTTCTGCAAGCAGATTATATAATGCAAAATAAACATCATCGCCTTTGCTATGGCCTTTGTTTGGCATGAGGATTGCGTAATCGTAATCAGAAGCAGCGGTGTGGGTTTGAAGCGCCCTAGATCCAAATAAATAGATAGCCTGCACCCCTAGCTTGGAGAGCATTTGCTTATGTTTAGTTGTTAGGATTTCAGGAGATGCTTTCATTATTTTTTAAAATTATCATGGAGTTAACCAAGTTACAAGTAAGTGTTTTGATGGGGGAGCAACAAAAGTAGGGGATTAGCGACATAGGGTTGTCACTTAATCCTGGGGGGATTGTGTCAGGTCCGGTCAGGTATTTACAAGATCCACAATTAGCCCAAGCCTTGCGGTTGCGAGGTAGTGAGCTGTTGCGCTTTGGCGATGAGCAACAGAGGACCATTGGTGCATCGTTATTACAATGGGTCGAAGAGCAAGGGGGGTATGAAGCTGCATTAGCAGCCAGTGAATTATGTAAGGGAGGTGCTGAGAGTAAACGCGGGTGTGGCAGCGTAGAGCGAGTGGTGGGTGGGGCCACCCAGGTGATGCAGAATCTAGATTTGGGTGATGTGGCGTTATTGGCGGGGGTAGGGTTATTGGGACAAATGACCCGGAATAGGGTGATGGGGTGGATGGGGAGACGAGTTGAGAGTTGGTGGAATCGAGGCAAGCCTGCGACACTATTGGCCAAGGGTGCAGGGGTTACGACCGAAGTAATGGGTATCACCGGGATAGGGGTGGCGCAGAAGATAAAAGCAGGCCAGCCGGTTTATGTGGGCGAAGAATTTTTTCATACCGGGATAGGTTGGTTGGGATTACGGTTGGGGATGGAGGGATTGGGTGTTGTGCCCAAGGTACTTCATCAATGGGGAAGGTATGAAGTGCCGAGGCTAGCCGGGGCCATGACGTTCAGCCGGGTGACGAGTGCCTTTGTGGGAGGCACGGTGGGGATGGTCGCAGTAGGACAAGATGTTTATCAAGCGGCCACCACGCAAGCGCAATTTATGGTCGGGATGAGGGGTGTGCGTGAGTTTGTGCCGGCTTATAATTATGTGGCGACACGCTTACATACCCACGGGCGTTTTCTTGCCGCACGTCTTGACTTGAGAAAATATTTTCCACCCAATGATGGTTTTCGTTTATCAAATAATTTTGCTTGGGCAACGGCAACTGTAGGTGAAGTTTCTAACTTTCGATCACGTCCTATTTTGCTTGAAGGGACTCCGCGACCTAATGCAGGTGAACCTGAGCCATCACCTGCTTGGCCTGAAAAGGTTAAAGCCGAATGGTTGAAATGGTTAGGTGCAAGGACAACGGTCGACAGAACAACAGCCCAAGAGACCTTAGTCAGAGAATATCCTTTAAGGATAAAAGGGAAAACAGCCGCCATTGCTGAAATGGTGGCAATGGTCGATACAAAAATAAACACCAACCATCAATTTGCTGTAATTACTATCCGAGGGAGCAGGAAAACTTTTAAAAAGATTTTAACAAAAGCTGCTGTGAAACTTTTATTTAAGCGTCATCAAAATTTGCAAGAAGTATGTTTTGTTTTTGTTGATGGTTCGGCCATTCTTTTTACTAAGATTCGCGACAATATCGCAAAATATCCTATGAAACCTAACGAAGCCGGTGAGGTCATAGCCGATTTTAGTGAGCAAGGTGTTCGTGTTCTAAGAATGACTTTTGAAACAGCCGCTTGGATTCCGCCTGAAAATTTAAAACCGTTTCCGGACTTGTTAACTGAATTGCGTAAAAGGCAAGGGCTTACATTAGGAGAGGTGAGAGAGCGCCTGCGTATAGAGGATGGAATAGAAATTACAGAAGCTAGATTGGAAAAATATGAAGTGTTAACCGATTGGGCGGCTCCTGATTTTAAGGTTTTACAAAGTCTGGCTAAAATTTATAGAGTTGATGTTCGCTATTTGATTGAATCTTCGAATCGCATTAAGCATGGGCAAACAATAAGTGCAAAACAATGGAAAACAGCCTATTTCCCCATTTATTTTGAAGGGGAAAATGATGTTGCACGAGTGCGTTTTTATAAACAACAAGATCCTAAAGCAGAAAGTCTTGGCGCATGGGCCTACCGATATCGAAAAAATCCGGATCATTATTATACTCGATCGGAGTTTGCAAAGGCCTTAAATATAGATGAAAACACACTGAGTGAGCTTGAATTAAATAAGAGGAAGCCTATTCGGTCAACCTTGCTGGCTTTGTCAAAAGTTACCGGCGAGCCCGTGGCCAATTTAATTGATCGGATGAATCATACTTATCATCAGGCTTTGTTGCCAACCCTAGAACTACTTTTCCCTCAACAGAGTGTTTATATTGATAGCGTCGATGAAGAGGCTAAGCTTGCCCAATATGTGAAAAATCCCGGGAGCATGGGCCATGTAGCATTTGCCTATCGCAAAGCAGATTATAATCTACCTCGGGCTACAGATTTAAAACATTTAGTAGGGCGGGGCAGAGATTGCCAATGGAGCTATCTTGAGTCAGGTGAAATAAAAGTACTTATGGAAAATGTAGGTTTTTGGGGGAATGTATTTCAACGAGCCGGGCTCCCTGTTGAGTTGTTAAAATCAATCTATGCAGCAAAGGGTCATGTTGCGAATACGTTCTCTTTTGATTTGGCCTATGCAGTGGGTGATGCCAGCTTTTCAGATGTTGCGAAAAGCTCTGGGATGGGCCGCAATACCATAAGTCATATCGTAGGGGGAGCAGTTACCGATCTAGAAATCCTTGTGAAATTAAGACGAGCCTTGCCTCATCTGCCTATCAACAGGATGGTGCAAGGGCAGCATCCTGAGGCAGGGAAACTTTTTCCTAATTTATTGACATCGGATGGCTATTTAGACGTACCCGAGGGATGGGCTGAGCGTTTGGCGGCATTGAAAGTGGGGGAATTATTCTTTGCCAGACGTATGGCAATGAAAAAGAATGCCAAAGAAGTTGGCCTTGTCTTGGGGATTTCAGGCAATCAAGTCATAAACATTGAGCTAGGAGTTTCAGGCTTTCAAGAAGACTTGTTGTTAGTTAGAGTGGGCCAATGGTTGTGGCCTGATCCGGCTGAGCAACGGCTTATGTTACCGCTCCTGTATTTGGCTTGTCGTCCTGAGTTGCTCAAACTCTACCCTGTTAAAACACTCACGGATCTAAAACCTCATGTTGCACCTTTGGATCCTGTAACATTATGGTCGCCGGTTGAGAGTGTGAAAAAAGAACTAAAGGCAGCTATGCAGAAGGAAAGAATAGCATCGGCTACGGAATTGGCCAAAAGTTTGGGTTATGAAGGCAACGAAGCTCAGTTGGCTACTGTTGGAAAAAGGCTTTTGAAAGTATCTGACCCTTTATACATTGAAGACATTCGGCGTATCCATCAACGCTTCCCTTGGCTTTCTTATCGCCGCATGTATGAAACTTTTTTTAGCTCAAGATTAGCTTATTTTTTAG
Organism: Deltaproteobacteria bacterium; assembly: GCA_016183235.1. Classification (NCBI taxonomy): domain Bacteria; kingdom Pseudomonadati; phylum Myxococcota; class Myxococcia; species Deltaproteobacteria bacterium. Next base: position 50,279 of record JACPFA010000043.1, on the reverse strand, counting down.
GTCGAGGTGCAACGGGGCATTTTAATTATTCTCTTCCAGAAGGAAACAATTTTGATCGTTTAAAAATTCAGGTGCTGAATATCATCGATCACGCAGCCGATCTACATTTTGATTCCCATCTAGCGGCCGGCCGTGCAGCAAATATCAAGGTAACAAGACAGGGTGAAAAATTGAGCCAAGCGCTCAAGCGTGAATATGGCGAAGTAGATATTGACCATATGGCGCAAGTTTTGAAATTAGATTTTGAACAAAGAAGGCTTTTATATATTTATTTAAACGAGGCAGCCCTTAAACCTATGTTAGAAGAGGCCAACCCGAGGTGACTTAACCTAAGATTTATTTCAATAGGCAGGCTTTGGCGCTTATTTTTGCGATTTACCGATAAGTAAAATTTCTAGGCCGGGGATATCTTTAAAATCTTTCAAATTGTGCGTGATAAGGCTGATATTATGTTGCACACATTGACTTGCCATCCATAGATCTTGAATTCGAAATTCATGCCCACGCCCGGTCTTTTTTAAGGCGGCGGCCAATGTCCCAAAGATAATGCCCGTGGCTTCATCAATGCGCAAGATAGGTTTGTTCATCAGTCGGTGAACAGCAGCGAGCCTTTTTTGTTTGAGGTCAGGTTGTTGGGTGATTTCTGCCCCAAATTTTAGTTCGGCTAAAGTAATAGGCGATATGAAGACAGGCTCATTTTTAGTATGATCGGCAATATCAGCAGGAGCAAGAGCCCCCCGCTCAACATCTACCCAAATACAGGTGTCGATTAAATATCCCATGGATTGTGCAATGAATTTAGGTTCTGTTTAGGCCTTTTTTCAAGCCACCCGGGGGCCGCTTTTTCAGGGAGCGTGCGATATAGGTCCGATAAAGCTTCTAGGGCTGTCATTCGGGCGGGGCCAGGGATGATACAAGCGATACGTTGTTTGTTTCGAGTCACAACCACTTCTTCACCTTTTGATTCGACCCAATCGAGCACTTGACGCAGCTGTCTACCTAATTTTGTTGAAGTTATTTCACGCATTGGAGGCCCTCTTTCTAGTTAAACAAATTTAATCATATTTTACATATAATATCAGATTATTCAAGTTAATATGTATAGGCAACAAAAAGAGTGAATTTGCGACATAGGGTAGTCATTTAATCCTGGGGGGAAGATGGTAAGTCCGGTCAGGTATTCACAAGATCCACAATTAGTGCAGGCCTTGCGGTTGCGAGGTGCTGAGCTGTTGCGCTTTGGCGATGAGCAACAGAAGGCCATTGGTGCATCGTTATTACAATGGGTCGAAGAGCAAGGGGGGTATGAAGCTGCATTAGCAGCCAGTGAATTATGTAAGGGAGGTGCTGAGAGTAAACGCGGGTGTGGCAGTGTAGAGCGAGTGGTGGGTGGGTCCACGCAGGTGATGCAGAATCTAGATTTGGGTGATGTGGCGTTATTGGCAGGGGTAGGGTTGGTGGGGCAAATGACCCGGAATAGGGTGATGGGGTGGATGGGGAGACGAGTTGAGAGTTGGTGGAATCGAGGCAAGCCTGCTACACTATTGGCCAAGGGTGCAGGGGTTACGACCGAAGTAATGGGTATCACCGGGATAGGGGTGGCGCATAAGGTAAAAGCGGGACAACCGGTTAATGTAGGGGAAGAGTTTTTTCACACTGGGATAGGGTGGTTGGGATTACGATTAGGCATGGGTGCTAGTGGGGTTTTACCAAAAGCGATTCATCAATGGGGAAGGCATGATAGCCTGAGGCTAGCCGGGGCAATGGGGTTTACTCGGGTGACGAGCGCGTTTGTGGGGGGCACGGTGGGGATGGTGGCAGTAGGGCAAGATGTTTATCAAGCGGCCACCACACAAGCGCAATTTATGGTGGGGATGCGGGGTGTGTACGAATTTATTCCCGCCTATGGGAATGTGGCTACACGCTTACATACCCAAGGAAAATTTTTAGCGAGTGTTTTAGATGCAAATCGTTATCGGGAATGGTTAAAAACTTTTCAATTTCCTGATTTTTCTTCCACAGGAATGAAACCATTACTTGTCGAAGCAGGCTCGGGCAGGGGGCTAAGCGAAAAGGGTGGTTTTCGAGCCTATTCAGAAGGTGATATTAGAGTAGGGAAAAAGACCGTTTATCCCCAAAGGGCTTTAGAGTGGGCAGAAAAATACGATGAAGTGTTTCTGGCGCCTTTTCGAGATATGCCGGTTAGCAAAGCAGGAATGCCTGATTTCAGATTGTATTTACAACCGGTATCGGAAAAGTTTGACAAAATTGTTATTGTAAACCCTGCCGATCTAACCAACTCCATGAAACATATTTTAGAGGCGATCGCTAACTTAGATCATCAACAACCTAAATTACATTTAATGGTTCAAGATGCGAGTGGTGCTAGGCAGGCCATTTGTGAATTTAGCTTTTCAAGACTTGCTTCAGGCGAATTTCAATTGGTGAATCATCTCCTTTATGTAGCGCCTGAGGCCAGAGGAAGAGGTTTGGGTTTTTGGATGGAAAAAATGTCGTTAGGGGCAGCACTGGAGTTGGCTGCGCAAAATAATGCAGCCCTGGTTGTGGTTCGAGAGGAAGTAAGAAATCGAAATTTGGCTATACGATTAGCTCGTTCAAATTATGAAGCTGTTTCTTATGATCCAGAAGGGACATCTCATAGTTATGTTATCAAATTATTTCCGACACAGCAGGCCGATGGGGCAGCAAGATTGGCCTATGCAAAAGAAGAAGATTTTAAAGCAGCGATGGAAGAACTGAATAGTTGGAAATTGTTTGCTCCTCCCACAGGGGTTAAACCAACTGTTGATGATTATGGAGCAGGCGAATGGACTAAGTACGCAACCCCCGATGTGATTTTTGAAACAACAAACCCAACAAACTTTTTTAGAGAAGCGTTTCCTTTATTTTTCAGATGGAACCATTTTGGTGCCATGATAGTTAGGATTCAAGAACGAGGTGAGGAGTTGGGTTATGGTTTGTTCAAAGTCTTTCAGCGTCATCCATATCCTAACAGAATCACTCTTTATAATATTTACATTTATAAAAAAGCACGAGGCCAAGGTCGCTTTAATCAAGTTGCTAAACCTCTATTAGCCACAGCCATGGCGGCTTGGAAAGGGCAAGGGCATTTTGAATTGGTGTTTCTGGGTGTAGTTAATTCAGGGCTTCGCAATCGTTTTGTACGAGCTGGTTTAGAGAAAGTTGAGGAGGTTCCCTACACGGATGATGAATTTGATATCCCAAGGCCACGTGAATCGGCTTCTTATAAACTTAAAATTCCCTTAGCCAACTAAGCAATAAATGGAGTGAATTTGTGATGTTTAGTCCAAATTATGATTTATGGCATGCCGCCAAGGCCTCCACAGTTTGGCAAAAAATACATAAGATTGCCGCTTAGCAATTTCTGGCCTATATTATAATGGTCGGGCAAAACTGGACCACAAAACAGGCATTGGATAGACTACAAAATCCCGTGAGAGTCATCTTTTCTTTTTTATTCACCATCCTTTATTGGTTTTTCTCTCTTGTACAACTCGTTGTTCTTTCCCTCCTTTCTCCGAAGAAGATCCGACTTAATGTTTATGTGGCAAAAATGTTAGATGCTGCCATAACCGCAAAGTACGGAAATTCAACAGTTGCAGCTCGTGCGTTGCAAGTTAAGTTTCGTGGTGAAAAAGGCACATTAGGAGAAGCAATGGTAAAAGCGGATTATAGTGATAGAAGAATAGCTTATTTTGCAAAAGATTTAGGGCTTAGCCCGGAACAACGGCGCTTGATGTTCGTTTATTTTTCACGCGAAGAATTGGCGCCCCTTATTTCCCCTTAAAATTGGGTGGGCGTTTTTCTTTGAGGGCCGAGATGCCTTCGAGGAGGTCTTGTGAGGCAAAAGATTTGGCTTGGCCTTCAGATTCGTAATCAAATAATTCTTCTAGCGTGGAATGAGGCGCTCGCAAGAGACCTTGTTTAATGATTTTAATAGCCAGCGGTGAATTTTCGGCAATACTTTGAGCGAGGTTCATGCTTTGAGCCTCTAGGCCGTCGAGTGAACACACGTGATTCACCAGGCCGATGGTATGGGCCTCTTCGGCGGTAATAATTTTGCCGGTAAAAAGTAATTCGGCGGCATGGCCAATGCCTACCAATTGCACCAGGTGATACAAACAACCCATCCCACTGGAGAGCCCAATTTTGGCAAAGTTGACCCCAAGTTTAGCCCCGTGACTTGCAACTCGCAAATCACAAGCCATGGCAATGCATAGCCCTGCACCAATCGCAGCGCCGTTGATAATAGCAATCGTTGGCATGGGGAGGTTTTTGAGGATGAGAAACTTAGAATAAAATTCGATCATCTCTTTTTTGTTAGTGGGGATGTCTTTTTGGGTATGCGAAATAATAAAATCAAGATTACCACCTGAAGAAAAAGCCTTGCCTTTGCCGGTAAACAATACACAACGAAGATCAGAACGCGTTTGTAGTTGGCGGATACGCGCACTCAGTTCATCACCCATCTCAGGAGTCATAGCGTTTAATTGGGATTCGTTGTTAAAGGTAATTTTAGCAATAGGGCCAATTTCTTCGTAAAGAACCAAAGACACAACATCTCCTAATTATTTGAAAAATCTTTTGGAGGGGCAAAGGTGTTTTATGAGAACCCGCGCCCGGTCGGCCTAGTCGGGCCCCTGTCATTGCGAGGAGTCTGCGACGAAGCAATCTCCTCGGTTTAACCGGTGAGATTGCTTCGCCCGTTGGGCTCGCAATGACAGATGCCCTCCGGAGCCTGTCCTGAGGCGCATGCGTTGGATCCGCCCTCCTGCGCTACAGGTTCTCATAAAACACCTTTGCCCCTCCAAAAGATTTTTCAGTTGATGGAACTTTCCATCAATGTCATATCACATGCCATGGAAGTTTTGCCTTCAAGACTTGACCCAAATGGCCCCGAGTTTCAAGCGAATTTTGCTGCCCTCCAAAAACAAGTGCAAGATTTTAAATTGCTTACCCAACAAATTAAAGCAGGTGGTGATCAAGATTCGCAGGCCAAGCACAAGGCTCGTGGCAAAATGTTGGCGCGAGAACGAATTGAAGCATTATTAGATCCTAGCAGCCCTTTTTTAGAATTCTCTACTTTGGCAGCCTATGGGGTTTACGATAACCAAGCCCCGGGCGCAGGCATTGTAACCGGTATCGGTTATGTGCATGGCCGCGAAGTGGTGGTGGTGGCCAACGATGCAACGGTGAAGGGTGGCACTTATTTTCCGCTCACGGTTAAGAAACACCTACGTGCCCAAGAGATCGCCTTAGAAAATCACTTGCCTTGTGTGTATTTGGTTGATTCGGGTGGGGCTTATTTGCCTTTGCAAGCCGAAGTATTTCCCGACAAAGAGCATTTTGGCAGAATTTTTTATAATCAGGCTAACATGAGTGCATTAGGTATTCCGCAGATTGCGGTGGTGATGGGGAGTTGCACCGCCGGTGGTGCCTATGTGCCAGCCATGTCCGATGAAACGGTCATTGTCAAAAACAATGGCACCATTTTTCTGGGTGGGCCGCCACTGGTGAAGGCAGCAACCGGTGAAGTGGTGACCGCCGAAGAATTGGGCGGGGCCTTGGTGCATTGTCAAAAATCAGGCGTTACCGATCACTTTGCTGAAGACGATCATCATGCTTTAAGTATCACCCGTAATATTTTGCAAAATCTTAATCGTGCTCCTAAATCTTTTTTGTCTTGCGATGGGGTAGAAGACCCACTGTATCCCGTTGAAGAAATTTATGGAGTCGTTTCTAAAGATGCCAAGACCCCCTTTGAAGTGCGTGAAGTCATTGCACGCTTAGTCGATGGCAGCCGGTTTCATGAGTTCAAAGCTCGTTATGGGGCAACGTTAGTTTGTGGGTTTGCACGTATCATGGGATATCCGGTGGGGATTTTAGCGAATAATGGTATTTTATTTTCCGAATCGGCCTTGAAGGGTGCGCATTTTATCGAGCTGTGTTGTCAACGCAGAATTCCATTATTATTTTTGCAGAACATCACCGGTTTTATGGTGGGGAAAAATTACGAAAACCAGGGCATTGCCAAAGACGGGGCCAAACTTGTGACTGCCGTTGCAACGGCGCGAGTGCCTAAATTTACGGTGATCATCGGTGGTTCTTATGGGGCTGGCAACTATGGCATGTGTGGCCGGGCCTATGGGCCGCGCCAACTTTGGATGTGGCCCAATGCCAAAATCAGCGTTATGGGGGGTGAGCAGGCGGCTAGCGTATTAGTGACTGTTACAGGCGACAACTCGATCCGAAAACCTATTTTAGAAAAATATGAGCAAGAGGGTAGTGCTTATTATTCGACTGCGAGGGTTTGGGATGATGGGATGATTGACCCTCTTGATACGCGCAAGGTAGTGGCGTTGGGAGTTAGCGCGGCCTTGAATGCGCCAATTTCTGATACACAATTTGGATTGTTCAGGATGTGAAAATATGTTCCACGCCTTTCTGAAATCGGCAGATGCTTTCCGGGGTCATTGCGGGGGGCCAGTAGGTACCTTCTGTCATTGCGAGGCCAGTCGGCTCCTTCGGCAAGCCTCAGGATAAACTCCGCAATCTCACCGGTTGGGCAGAAGAGATTGCTTCACCCCGCTGGGTTCGCAATGACAGAGAGATCATGAAAGGCCCGCAATGACCCCTCCAAGCATCAGCCGATTTCAGGAAGGCTTATCTCCAAATTTAAGGCAATCAAACATATGGTCCAATATATTTTAGTAAATCAGCAAAATTCTGTTGCGCAAGTTACGCTTAATCGTCCTGACGTTCATAATGCCCTCAATGAGGGTATGGTTAAAGAATTGCGGGATACTTTTTTAAAGTTAGGCAGTGATCGTGAAATTCGAGTGGTGGTTTTGCAGGGGGCGGGCAAATCTTTTTGTGCGGGGGCTGATCTGCAATACATGCAACAGGTGCAGGGTTTTTCGATGCAGCAACATGAGGCAAGTGGAAGATTGTTGTTTGAAATGTTGTTGGCCATTTACCAATGCCCGAAGCCGGTGATTGCAAAGGTGCATGGCGCGGCTATGGGAGGGGGCTTAGGTTTGATGGCAGCCAGTGATTATTGTTTGGCAAGCGAAGGGATTGTTTTTGCGTTTAGTGAAGTGAGTCTGGGGTTAATCCCTGCGGTGATTTCACCCTTTGTGCTGCGGAAACTCGGGCTTAAAAATACCAAAAGTTTATTTTTTACTGGTGAGAAATTTGAGGTGCAACATGCTTTGAAAATTGGGTTTGTCGATCAGGTGGTTACTGCTGACCAACTCGACACCGCAATTGACCAAAAGATTGAAGATCTCAAAAAAGCCTCTCCTCAAGCCATCGCACGCTGTAAACATTTATTGCATGAAATCAGTTCTGCATCGCTTACTGAAGCCATGGGGCCTACCATCCGCGCAATTGCCCAGGCTCGGGTGAGTGAAGAGGGGCAAGAAGGCATGAAGGCCTTTTTAGAAAAACGCAAACCCAACTGGGCTAAGGAATGAAAAAAATCTTAATCGCCAATCGGGGAGAGATTGCCCTTCGCATTATTCACGCGGCTAAAGAGTTGGGCCTTAAAACCGTTATGGTTTATGCCGATGGCGATCAAAACTCCTTGCCGGTTAAAATGGCTGATGAAGCTTATGCCCTTGAGGGCGCCGATGCAGCCCAAACCTATTTGAACATTCCTAAACTCATGGCCCTCATTAAAAAGTCTGGTAGCGATGCCGTGCACCCTGGTTATGGATTTTTGTCCGAGAATGCTGATTTTGCCAAGGCGGTTGAAAAAGCCGGTTGCAAATTTATTGGGCCAACTTTTCAGGTCATCGCCAGCATGGGCAATAAATTGCAAGCCCGCCAATTGGCCGAAAAATGTGGAGTGCCCGTGGTGCCAGGTTGGGAAGAAAAACCAACCGGTGCTAAGTTTCAGCAGTGGGTCAAAAAAGTAGGGCTGCCTCTGTTAATTAAGGCGGTTTCAGGGGGTGGTGGCCGTGGGATGCGTAGGGTGCACGATGAAAAAAGCTTAGCCGAAGAATTGGCTTCAGCCAGTCGCGAAGCAGGTGCTGCTTTCGGCGATGCCAGTCTTTATATAGAAAAATTATTATCAACCCCACGGCATATTGAGGTGCAAATTTTAGCCGACGAACATGGCCATATTGTTCATTTGGGTGAGCGCGAATGCTCGTTGCAGCGCCGGCATCAAAAAGTGATTGAAGAATGCCCCTCGCCTTCAATCAGCGATGCTTTACGTCAAAAACTTTTTGCCGCTAGCATAACCTTGGCCAAGGCCGTGAATTATACCAACGCTGGCACCCTAGAATTTATGGTTGATGATCAAGACAATTTTTATTTTTTAGAAATGAACACGCGTTTGCAAGTCGAACACCCGGTTACCGAGGCGGTGACAGGTATTGATTTAGTCAAAGCTCAAATTCTCATCGCCGGTGGGCATCACCTGCCTTTCAAGCAAGCAGATATTCAATTCAGAGGCCATGCCATTGAGGCTCGGGTTTATGCCGAAGATCCCGATCAAGATTTCATGCCATCCATTGGGAAAATTGGTGTATTGCAAGAGCCTAAGGTGCCAGGTCTTCGTATCGATAGTTTTTTGGAAGTAGGGTTTGAATTGCCACCTTATTTTGACCCCATGCTTTCGAAAGTGGTTGCTTATGGGATTAATCGCAAAGAGGCATTGGGTAAACTTAATTATGCCTTATCAAACTATGTGATCTTAGGCGTAAAACAAAACCTCAATTTTTTAATGGATTTGCTTCAATATCAGCCGGTGCGAAAAGGCCATTATCACAACCAAAGCATTCACGAATTTTTACAAGATCGTGCTGGGTCGGCCGTGGTTGTGCCTGAAGCAGTGATGCAATTGATTCAAAAACGATCTACAAAATCGACTGCCTTGCTGAGTAACGTCATGGGTGTTACCGATTCGTGGTTGTCAGCTTTAAAAGATTTTAGGAACGTATGACTCAAAGCGCTTATTATCTCTGGGAAGGAGATCAATTTTTTGATGTGTGGTGGCAGGGGCGCCACTGGCGCGTTCCTAAACCCAGGGCACAAGTGCGCCTCGCTCATGGCCATGCCCCCAGCGCTGGATTAGAAGCCCCGTTACCCGGCAAGGTGCAAAAGATATTTGTCAAAGCAGGTGATAGGGTCAAAGCAGGGGCCGTGTTGTTGGTGATGGAAGCCATGAAGATGGAATATAAAATCACCGCGCCCCAAGCCGGGGTAGTAGAAAAATTGCCTTTTCAAGTTGGAGACCAAGTTGCCATGGGGGAAATGCTAGTAATCCTTGAGTGACTTAAGGATACTTTTTTTTGAGCCTTATGCAACCATGTCTCAAAAAACAGGTATCCCTATCACTCAAGGATTACCAGACAAGGATTACCAGATAGGAAACATTTTATGGTGTCTTTACCTAAAAAAATTGAATTGACCGAAGTGGGGCCGCGAGATGGGTTGCAGAATGAAGCTAGCCTCATTCCTACGGAGTTGAAGATTCAATACATTGAGGCCTTGCTAGCCGCAGGGGTGCGTAAAATGGAGGTTAGCAGTTTTGTCAGCCCACGTGCCATCCCTCAGTTGGCCGATGGTGCAGAAGTTTTTACAAAGATCACTAAACCCAAAGACGCTTGGCTATTTGCACTGGTTCCCAATCTCAAGGGCCTAGAACGCGCGCTAGCCGCAGGGGTGCAAGACATTGCGGTTTTCATGGCAGCCAGTGAAACGTTTAATAAAAAAAATATCAATATGGGAGTTAAAGAATCACTTGAAGTTATTGGGCAGGTGGTTTGCCAAGCCAAGGGCAAGGTGCGCAAAGTTCGTGGTTATATTTCCACTGCCTGGGTTTGCCCTTATGAAGGCAATATTCAGCCCAAAAAAGTGTTGCCCCTGCTTCAAACTTTGCTAGATTTAGGGATTGAAGAGATTGCTTTGGGCGAAACCATTGGTGCTGCCGCACCACTAGAAATACAAAAATTATTAGAACAAGTGCTTAAAGTTACCACGGTCGATCATTTGGCATTACATTTTCACGACACCCGCGGAACCGCGCTGGCCAACGTTTGGGCCGCCTTAGAAATGGGATTTTATAAGTTTGATGCCTCATCCGGCGGGCTAGGGGGCTGCCCTTATGCCCGTGGAGCCGCAGGTAATTTAGCCACCGAAGATTTGCTTTACGCACTGCATCGCATGGGCATGACCACAGGGATTGATTTAGAAAAATTGAGCCAAGCCTCGCTTTTGATAGCACAGGCTTTAGGAAAAACTTTACCTAGCCGGTATTTATTAGCTAGGTGGTGATAAAAAAGTAGCCTTGGCTCGTTTTGTATGATATTTTGGAATTACTACTAAAATAATAGTAAATCCAAAATGAAACGAAACATCATCAACCAATTAGAATCACTACCTTTTTTTTCAAAAAGCAGCATTGCTACCCTTCAAAGTATTCAAACACGAGCCCTCTATCAGAATCTACAAAGATGGGTGAATACAGGTTATCTCGTTCGTTTGAAAAATGGCCTCTATGTAACCAAGACCTTTGTTGATCGGTTTCTTCACGATGCATCATATCTAGAACTGGTGGCGAACAAATTGGTTATGCCATCCTATTTGAGTTTAGAATATGTGCTCCAAAAAAATAATTTATTAACCGAGGCTACCTTTACAATCACTTCAGTTACACTAAAGACAACGCGTCACTATCGAAACAACTTGGGTTCTTTTGTTTATCACCATTTTAATCAAAAATTTTATTTTGGCTTTAAGCAACGGCCTTACGGCCATCATATCATTTATGAAGCAATTTTAGCTAAAGCGCTTTTTGATTTTCTTTATCTGCGACTAGCCGGTTTGGATCCGCAAGATGTTTCGAGCCTTGAGGGATTGCGGATCAATTGGTCACAACTAGATCGGCCATCTTTTGATGAGTTATGTCAAATGATCTTAAGAAGTGGCATTAAAAAAATGATTCGCATGATTCCATCATTAAAGAGGATTTATTGATAATGGGAACGCTGATCAATGACCTTGAGTACGTCATCCAAGAAGGTAAACGTTTAAACCTTCGTTCTGATGTTCTCAAAATTAAGCTCAAAGAGAAATTACAATTATATGTGTTGGATTTCATTTACAACAGTATGAAGTATAATCATTTAGTTTTTTATGGAGGGACCTGTTTAAGAATTTGTTTTGGTATTAACCGAATGTCGGAAGACGTTGATTTTGAAACCACCACTTTGTTTGACAAAAAACAATTTGCAAATCAGATCAAGGAATATTTTGTCAAAAATGTTCAATATCCTTCGATCAGTGCACATACTCCAGGAAGTGGAATTGGCCGTATTGAATTAAGATTTCCCGTGCTTTATCAGCTTGGTTTGTCTGCTCATGAACAGGAAACTTTAATCATTAAGGTAGAAGTGAATCAAATTAAAGAGACCTATCCTACAGAATGGAAAACAGTTGCTCAAGATCGCTTTAGTTTTGTTATTCGACATTATGACTTACCAACCCTCATGTCTGGTAAAATGCTTGCTTGCTTGGAACGCATTTGGGAAAAAAGAGGGGTTAAGGTCAAGGGCCGCGATTATTATGATCTGATGTGGTATATGCAGAAAGGGGTGATTCCCAACATTCTTCGATTAAGGCACGCAAAGCACCCTTATACGATCAAAGATGCTTTTGAACAGCTTGTCCAAAAAGTAGATAAAATTAAAAACCATGATCTACTTGTTGATTTAGAAGCTTTATTTGAAAATATAGAATTTTCTAAAAAATGGGTTGAATCATTTAAAGAACGATTTAAAGATCTGTATCGGCAATATCAGATATCATCTTTTGATGATAATGATACGGTAAAATTTAAAATACGCTCAGGAAAAGATTTTGATTCGGACAATTCCTTTATACGGATTAGTTTTCAAAATACAGGGGGTCGAACCTTAGCGTATAGGTTTTCTTTTTCAGAGGAATGGATGAAGGATGAAGGTGCTAAACTAGGGACGGATTTCGAATTAAAATTAAAGGACATCTGTCATTCAAAAGTTAAAGAATATTACGAAACATATGTCAAACCTAACTATAAGAATATTATTCCAACCGAATATTTGGCAAAAGCACTTTTGACACCGTCACCCAAACATTATGATGAAAAAAAAGAACAGCGGATAACTCTTGAAGGATTCAAGGCCGTGTCTTTAGGGGATTTATTAATTGAACGGCATTTTCTCCTGGAATAGCCCCATCTTTTCAACAACTTATTTGCGTACAGACCGATAAAAGGCTGTTATGAACGATTGCTTAAGGGGTATTGGCGTTCATTCACCGCCCTGTCAAAACTTCAATGGTTTCGGTAAATTAATCGAAACCGCCCGCAACAGTGACCCTGAGATGGCCGGGCGAAAGATCATGGAACTTGTGTATCGGTTCGTGGATGCTGGCCGCGATCAAGATGCCCTGGAGGTTCTTCCCATCCTCATCGACCCTACGGTTTTGCCAGAATTACCAGGGATTTTACGGTACGAGGCCACTCAGGTTTACAATGCTTTAACTCACCAAGGTGATTTTAGTTCTGCTGATGTGCGGATTTTTGCGAGAGATCTTGGCAACACAATCACTTGGCCCAACCTGCTATTATTTTCAGGCATGGGTTTGGCTGGTGCTGGGGCGCGGATTGGGGGCACTCGCGGTTTGCCAGGACTTTACCGTGCCGGTATTTTGCCCCAATTACCGGCGTGGGGCGAGCGATTGCTCATTGCTATCCCCGAAGTTCATGCCGAAGCAGCGGTGCTAACCTTGGCCGGCCCCGACCATGGGCCATTATCGCAAGGGTATTGGAGCAATGTTGGCTATCTTTCTGTTCTGAAAGGGGTCCAAGGTGTATGGGGGCGAGGGGCGGTAACTCTTCATGCCAGCGACGCAATAACGGGCCAGGCCACAAAGCGCGTAGCTTGGCAGCCTTTCACCAAACCGCTTGCTCAATATGGCGGCACCTATTCCGGAGTATTAACTGCTAATCAAGTTTTTGGTGCACTACCACCAGGGGCCAATCCTTACACTTACGCCCTCACCGAAACCGTTAAATTTACCGTTCAAGGTAAAGCCACGCACGAAGCCATGGGAATGGTGCCAGGTCTACAACGTGGGTTAAGCATTAAGCAATATGTTGCCGATTGGAATTTACGTTATTCAAAAAGCCCATGGAAAAATTTCCCTAATTTTCCTGGTTTTCAGCCCGTAGGCCCGCAGTTGGCGTTAGCGGGCGCTTATCCGTCGGGGCAATTTAAACCAACGGCCAAACCTTGGGAAAAGTTTGTGTCTTTTTCCAAGGCCTTGAAGGGGGATTTAGGAGGCGCAGTTGATCCTTGGCAAAAATTAGCAGAAATCCCCATCCCTCCCTTTAAAGCCCCCTCTGAAGAAGCAAGAGAACATCCCGCAAAAGTCGCTCGTTTTCTCGATGCCCACTTGAAATTTCTTTGTTGGAAACTAGGCATACCCATGGAGGCAGGCATGCCCATGGCCAATTTGCTCACGGCCTTAAGTAGGATGCGAAAGAATAACCCCCTCGCTTTTGAAGCATGGCTTTACAATTTTAATCAGCATATCAAAGATGTGCGTGGCGATCGATTGCCCCGTGAATTAAGACAAACTTTAAGTGACATTTTAGCAGCGGGACCCGAAGTGATTGAACCATTCTTAAACCATGTTGCTAGCTCAGGTGATCTACGTGGTTGGCTCACTAATTACCATAACAACCCTAATTCATGGCGCCCAACTTCAATGGCCACTGCCTTAAGCCCCGACTTTGCCCGCTATTCCGATCCCGTTATTCCCCAAGATTTAGGGACCATCAACCCTGCTCATGCCAACCCCTTTACCTTGCGACAACGTTTGATAGACGTGTTTGTTGGCTTAGATCCTTTGGTAAATAATTTAACCACAAGACAATTAAGGAGAGGGGAAGTTGATTTTAAAACCATCGATGCTTACGTTAATCAACTTTTTGAATTATATCCCCACATGGCGCGCTTATACCTGCGCGGTGGTAATCGTGAAGAGATTATTGATGAAGCCTTGAACCGCCGGGCCCAAGTTTTGCGCATTGATTCAAACGCTGAATTTACCATCGGTAAAATTCTTTTTCCGATGACGCAGTATAATCAAGTTGATCCTTCGCATCAATTAGGCAGTGAGGTTTTTGCCTTTAGTCGCGATTATTTTAGGGCCCAATTACGTGCCCGCTTGCTACCCGTGATGCAGACTCGTTTGACCGGCATGGCCACATCCAATCCAAATTATGGGCGTTTGCAAGAGCAAATCGATTTGCTCAATCGAGGGGCCTTAGGGTTGGTAACACCTGATGGTCGAGTGACCTTATTTGTGATGATGGATGTAGGAATGGCAGAGGCGGAGCCTATCATGAGAGAAGTGGTAGATGCCTATCCTCATGCCTTGTCAGGGCATCTTCGCTCCAAAGGTCATGATTTAAGCCAAGGTGAATGGCCCAATTTTCTTCCACCGACACGTTTAGAAACCGTGTCTCAAGCCAGTATTGCAGCATTAGGTGATGCGGCTCCCCATGTATTACATCAAAGGCTAACCGCTAGCGCCGAACATATCGAAAAGTCGGGTATACGAGGGTTACATACCGATCCTATTGCTGATGCTGATATAGCACCCTATTTAGCCAAACAAATTCCCCCCGGGAGAAATTTAACCCCAACGCAAGTGCATAATGATCTTTATAACTTTGATCGTAGGTCGCATAAAGTCGATGTGTTGATACGTGGTTTAGCCGTAGTAGGCGATCCCCATCCTTTAGCCCGAAGCCTTATGGTCATGGGTGGCGACATGCCTACTGTGTTGGAGGTTTATGATCCTTTGATGGGGGCCTTGCCCACTTCAGCCTCGGTTGGTTTGCAAACTTATTTGGGCCTCTTTGGTCGCCCTAATCATGATTTAACCGGCATTATGGGCAACAACTACGCCGCAGCCCTGCCTCGTTTACGTGGATGGTTAGCAGAGGCCAAAACCTTAAAATCACGAGGGCTCAACGAAAATGGTTATACGCCAGAGCAAGTTATTGAGGGAATTCAATTGGCCTTTAAAAATGCCCACCGAATGTCGCGAGTGGCCCGTCGTATTTATGAAAATCCTCGTTTGTCGATGATCGTCGATGATGAATTTGCTCCCATGGCGGTAGAAGACTTTGTGGCCAGGGAAACCAAGCAAGCCTCAGCGAAAGGTCAACCGCCGCGGTTTAACGTTTATATTTTTGATGTTAATGACATGTCGGCCTATCTTAACTCACGGCACAATCAGAGTTTAGTCGATGTGGGTGCTTTTAGAATTAGTGAGGTTTTTTTAGATGGTTTGATGGGGGCGCAATACTTGGCCATCAAAGAAGGTGATAGCCCTGATAAATTTAAGCGTACTGAAATCGCCCAACGTTTTGTGATGATTAAAGAGGGTGACGAATATATTATCATCACTTCAGAATTTAATTTAGAGAACCAAAGAGATCCTTTGATAAAGAATCCCCAAGAATATAGGCCAGGGTCTTCGATCAACGATCGTTTTCTTTATGAACTCTACACTCATTTTGATGCACATTACGAAGCCGAACTTTATCCTGAACAATTCAAATTGCCAGAAGGTCGCCGTTTTGCCCATTTTGTTTCACAACCTGATGGTAGTTTAGCCGCAGAATTTTCACCCTTACCTAAATTGGAAGGCACCTCTCCTCAAACCACCCGCTTATCTTTTGGCACAGCCTATGTGCGAGGGTTAACTGGTGATCAAGTGCTGAGCCACCTAGACCATATCAAACATCTGGGCTTCGAGGCGATTGATGCCCCCAAACAAGAGGTGGTGCAACGGAGAATGGGATTAGTAAGGGCAGGGGAATCTGTATCCTTATATGATCCTAATCTTAATAAATGGGCCATTCCACCCATTGAGTTACGGCCCGAAGAGGTGGTGTCACCCACCCCGTCTGCCGCAACAACAGAAGCAAAATAGGACACTCAGAGTAAAAATGCTACTCATGTCATTGCGAGCGAGCCCCAAAGGCGAGCGTGGCAATCTTCCATCTTATTCTTCAATTCATCTGCAGATCGAGTCACGTCTTGCCGAATCGGGCAGAGGCTCTCTCAACCTTAAGCATTGGGGTTTCGAGTAGCCTCTTCCCGCTTCTGCAAGACTTCGCACAAATATTTTCATTTTATGATTTCTCCTGGCACCTTCTTTGCAAAAGACCTCCTCAAAACACTTTTACTTTTAGGAGGTCTTTTTTATGGCACCCAAAATAATCCCTGTTACAACAAACAATAATATCATTCCCCCGGCCGAAATTCCCCCACCACCATTAGAGGTAAGCAATGCCAATGTTTTTATCAAACCCTCTAAGCGAACCTTAAAGACATTAGAAGCAGGTAAAAATCCTCCGGTTGTGACGAAAAAACCAAAACCAACAGAAAACTTAAGCGCCATCGTTAAAAGAACTAAGGTCAAACCTAAAAGTGGGAGAATGGTCGCTTTGGCTACTAATTCTATTTATGAGATTTCAAAGGCCTTTAATCAAGATCGCACCCAAGGTACCATCACCGCGACTCCGCGGGCTTTATTTACAGAATTACTCGGTTGGAGTGGGGCCTTTGTGGGTTCAGCATTTTCGCTGGTGGCAACGCGCAACCCGCAAATAGCAGAATTATCAGCCCTATCAGGCTATGCCATGGGTTCCAATTTAGGTTCGACTTTTTTTGAAGACCAAGCGGCTTTTCATGAATCAGCTTTCAACAATATCCAGCCGGGCTGGGAGTTTTTTGGTGAACAAATGAAACGCGCCGCCATTGTAGGTGTATTAGGCCCCTTTATGGGCGCCATCGCTGGCCCCGGCGTTTATCAACGGTTGAATAAATAATTTTTTTGTATTACGGGAAGGAATGTTTAAAAGCGTTAGCCGTGAAATTAAGGTTATCTTCGAACGTGACCCTGCGGCTCGATCGATATGGGAAGTTTTTTTATGCTACCCTGGCTTTCACGCCATTATGGCCCATCGTTTGACTCACCGTTTGTGGAATTGGGGTTTACGGTTGCTGGCTCGTTGGTTATCACATGTAGTTCGTTTTTTTACCGGCATTGAAATTCATCCGGGTGCTAAAATTGGCACAGGGTTTTTTATTGATCATGGCATGGGTGTGATTATTGGTGAGACGAGTGAAATTGGCAACAATGTCACCCTTTATCAAGGGGTCACCTTAGGCGGGGTGAGTTGGAAAAAAGAAAAACGCCATCCAACTTTAGAAGATAATGTGGTGGTAGGGGCGGGGGCAGTATTATTAGGGCCGGTGCGGATTGGGCATGATTCTAGGGTCGGGGCCTGCTCGGTGGTGGTGCACGATGTGCCGCCTCATTCAACGGTAGTGGGGGTTCCCGGGCGAGTGGTTTATAATCCTGAGAATGTAGTAGGTGAACATTATGACCTGGCGCATGATCAATTGCCCGATATTGAAATGAAGGCCATTGAAGAGTTAAAAGCGGAACTCAAGGCTATTGAAGAAAAACTTATTAAATTGAAAAATCTTTAAAGAGAATGGGGCGACTTTGGAGGTGACTTAGCTTTGCCGACCCGGCGCTCCATCGGCGACCCTAATGGAGCCAGCCGTTGCGGAATCCTTCCGCGTTCCCCCGCCAAAGGCGGGGGCCGCGGCTTTCCACAACGGCTAGCTCTCATTGGGGGCCCCGCCGCTTCCGCGATGGGTCGGCAAAGCTAAGTCACCTCCAAAGTCGCCCCATTCTCTTTAAAGATTTTTATAATTATGAAAATTTATCTCGACAATAATGCTACGACGCCCGTTGATCCTATCTTAAAACAACGCTTACCCCAATGGCTAGACGACTTTGGCAATGCGAGTAGTGTGCATTGGGCGGGGCGTATTTCCAAAAATATTTTAGAAGAATGTCGTGAAGGGGTGGCGCAAGGCTTAAAGGTTTTGCCGGAAGAAATTGTCTTTAACAGTGGTGCTACCGAGGGCATTAATACCATCTTTCGGGGTTTGTTTTTGCATCCCGAGCAAAAGCGCAATCATCTGGTGGTTTCTCCCCTCGAGCATGCTGCGGTGTTGGCCAATGCCAAACATTTAGAAGAAGCCGGTTTTCCGGTTAGTTATTTACCAGTCGATACTTTAGGTAGAATCGATGCAGCTGCTTTAACCGAGTTGGTGAATGAGCGCACTCAACTCGTTGCCATCATGCATGCCAATAATGAGATTGGGAATATTAATGACATTCAAGTTTTAAGTGCCATTGCCAAAAATAAGGGGGCGTATTTTTTTTCTGATACTGCACAAAGCATAGGAAAAATTCCCCTCCAGCTTGATGGCTCGGTAGATTTTATCGTGGCGAGTTCTCATAAACTTCACGGCCTGAAAGGTGTAGGCTTTCTCTATGTAAGGAAGGGTAACCGCTTGCCTAGTTTGTTGCTAGGTGGGAGGCAAGAAGCTGATCATAGGGCTGGCACTGTAAATACATTAGGAATTAAGTGCTTATACGAATCTTTTAAAGTATCACTTGAAAATATTAAAAAACACCACACTCATGCCTTAAAATTAAAACAAACCTTAATTTCAGGGCTTAAAACTATAAAAGGCGTGCGTTTTTTTGGAGATCTTGAAAAGAGTCTGCCTCATACCTTAAATTTTGGTCTGCCTCCCTTAGAAGGTCCAACCTTCGTGATGAATCTTGATTTGGAAGGAATAGCTGCTAGTTCAGGGGCTGCTTGTGAATCCGGCTCCATGGAACCTTCTCATGTTTTATTAGCCATGGGTTATCCTATGGAAATAGCCAAGAGTTCGGTGCGCCTGAGTTGGAGCCGGTTTAATACCATAGAAGAAATGGAATATACGGTGCAAAAAATTAAAAGCATTGTGGATCGTTTATGAAAAAAGTTGTGGTTGGCATGAGTGGTGGGGTGGATAGCTCGGTGGCGGCCTTATTGTTGCAACAGCAAGGTTACGAAGTCATTGGCGCCATGATGAAATTATCAGACCCTTTACCCAGCGAAACAGTTAAACGAGCGACCTGCTGCTCTTTAGAAGATGCCTCCGATGCCAGAAGGGTTTGTGCGCAGCTCAATATTCCCTTTTATGTTTTCAATACCAAAGCAGAATTTCAAAAAGAGGTGATTGCCAGCTTTGTCGAAGAATATTTAAACGGCAAGACTCCCAACCCTTGCGTGCGTTGCAACGACAAGATTAAATTTGAATATTTTTATAAGAAGGCACGCGAATTAGGGGCTGATTTTATTGCCACCGGTCATTATGTGCGAAAAATCTGGGATGAAACCCAAAAGGGTTGGAAATTATTAAAGGCGCTCGACTTACAAAAAGACCAATCCTATTTTTTATTTACGATCACGCAAGAAGAATTGGCCCACACTCTCTTTCCCATTGGTCATTTAACTAAGGCTGAGGTGAGAGCCATTGCCGAGCAGCATGGTTTGAAAACTAGCAACAAAGCAGAAAGCCAAGAAATTTGTTTTGTTCCCAATCAAGAACATGGCTCCTTTATTGATCGTTATCAAGGTGAGCATAAAAGTACGAAAGGCTTTTTTGTCGACGAATCGGGCAAACCATTGGGCGAGCATCAAGGCATTCATTATTATACGGTAGGGCAGCGCCGAGGCACCCATGTTGCAGCAGGCGAAAAACTTTATGTAAAATTGATTGATGTGTCTTCAAAAAATATTATACTAGCTAAAGACGAAAGTTTGTATACAAACTATTTAACCGCAACCGATGTGCGATGGCTCAAGGCTTGCGCTTCAGGTAGTACTGTAACGGCAAAGATTCGTTATGGGCACGAAGGAAGTAGAGCTCAATTAGAGTTTCAATCGCCAGAACAGTTGCGGGTTGTTTTTGATAAGCCACAACGAGCCATCACCGCTGGACAGGTGGTGGTTTTTTATCAAGGGGAAGAATTAGTGGGTGGGGGATGGATAATTTAAAGGAGCAATCTTTGGGTAAAGTAACCCGAGAAGAAAAAAAGACGTTAAAACAATTTGAAAAAAAATTGGGTTATCGTTTTAAAAATAAAGAATTATTAAAAAAAGCCCTCACGCATAAATCGTTTGCCAACGAAAATAAGTGGCCATCGACCGAGCACAATGAGCGCTTTGAATTTTTGGGAGATGCGGTTTTAGAGTTAGTCATCTCCCATTTACTCATGGAACGATTCCCCGATAGTTCTGAGGGTAAATTAAGTAAAATTAGGGCCTCCATTGTGAACGAAAAGACCTTAGCCACGGTGGCCCAAGATTTGGCGATTGGGCAATACCTTTATTTTGGTAAAGGTGAAGAGGTGGGCGGCGGGCGTACCAAGAGCAGCATTTTGTCCGATGGAGTGGAGGCGGTATTTGGGGCTATTTATTTAGACCGTGGGTTTAAAAAAGCCTTCAAGGCATTATCAAAAATTGCCGAAAATATTTTTTCTCAAATGGATGGGGAAGATTTTTATAAAGATTATAAAACCCATTTACAAGAAACCGCTCAACTTTGTTATAAGGCCATCCCCCGTTATAAATTGGTAGGCGAAGTAGGGCCCGACCACGACAAAGAATTTGAGATCAATATTTTGCTGAACAACGAAATCTTTGGGGTTGGTAAAGGGAAGAGCAAAAAAGAAGCCGAGCAAAATGCGGCTAAACAAGCCCTAGAGAAGATCGCTGAATCGAGCACAGGCAACCAACCTTGAAGCCTTACATCATTCCTATCTTTATTCCTTTTCAAGGGTGCCCCTTTCATTGTGTATATTGTCAACAAGAAGATATTACAGCAACGCCAGCGCAGTTGCCTTCGGTCGATCAAATTTCTGAAAAAATTCAAACTTATTTAGCCACTCGGCATCCTGGCAAATATTCTCATGTTGAGGTGGCTTTTTATGGAGGCACGTTTACTGGCCTGCCTTCTCAAGATATTGAAAACATGTTATCAGCCGTACATCCTTATATAGAAAGGGGTCAGGTCAATCGTATCCGCGCCTCTACCAAGCCCGATTATATCTCGCCTGAAGTTTTAGATTTTATTTCACCCTATGGGCTCAATACTATCGAATTAGGCGTGCAATCATTCGATGATGGCGTGCTAAAACAAGTAGGTCGTGGTTATACCGCAGCGCAAGTGACCACCGCGGTGCAAATTTTAAGAAACAGAGGGTTTAAAATTGGTTTGCAATTAATGCCCGGTTTGCCCGGTGCCGATGCGGACGAGGCTTTATTATCCGTGGAAAAGGCGATTCAATTGCAACCTGATTTTGTGCGCATTTATCCCACCTTAGTTTTAAAAAATACCGCGTTAGCCAGACTTTATCAAAAGGGGCTTTATCAACCTTGGTCTTTGGAGCAAGCCATTCAAACTTGTCGAAAGATCCAAACCAAATTTGCGGCGGCCAATATTCCCATTATCAAAATGGGCCTAGAATTTTCCTCCAACGAACGCGAGGGCATCCTAGCCGGCCCCTATCATCCCAATTTTCGCCAATGGATTATGGAGAATAAACTGTTAACCCAGGGACCTTTTTAAAATGATCATCATAGGTTACCAGGCGTGCGCCAACTTCAAAAGCAGAAGCAGCAATCCAAACATCATTCGTTGGTATTGGGGTTCCTTGTTTTCGAAGGGTTTGCACAATATGACCATAATGTTCAGCAATGGAAGGGTCAATGGGTAGGTTATAGATTCCTGGCAAAGTTAAAAATTGGGCTAATTCTTCATAATTTTGTTGAGTTTTATTTCCCATCAGAAATCCAGCGTAGAGCTCACCCAACACGATGGAAGATAAGTAAATCTCGTCGGCTTGTTCTAAAAATTTAGTAAGAGAGGTATGGTTTCTTTTGAAAGCAACATAGGCATTGGTATCAAGACAAACTTTCATTTCCAGATTTCCTCGTCGATTGCCTCAAAGGATTGGGTGTTTTTAAGGAATTGATTGGCTTCTTTATGATTCCAGGTTCCCGCAAGTGCAGACAGGTCCCTTTTTTTGCTAGACCCGGCTTCAGTCCCTAGTGCTTTTTCTAACAGGCCGATTACTGTTTTATTGAGACTTTTCCCAGTATGTTTGGTCAAGATTTTAAGATTAGTTTGAACAGCCTTTGGAATTTGTCTTAAAGTTAGCTGATTCATTATATGACTCCAATAATGTCACTTTATGAATCTAAATTAATAGATTTTAAAACATAAGTCAATACAGATTACTCACGAGAGTGTAATGCTTCAGTGACGGGTGGAAAAAGTGTTGTGTCATTCCCGCGAAGGCGGGAATCCAGTCTTTTTTCAAGTATTTCTGGATCCCCGCCTTCGCGAGGATGACAGCGAACCACCCGTCACTGAGGCATTACACGAGAGTAGGACATCCTTGTCAATGCTGTCTTGGTTGTGTAATAACCAGTGAATGTTTAAATCAGGTTTTATTGCTATTGTCGGTCGGCCCAATGTGGGTAAATCGACCTTACTAAACGCTATGGTTCAAGAGCCGGTGTCGATCGTGACGCATAAACCTCAAACGACGCGGCATAAAATTATGGGGGTGCGGCATCTTAAAGACGCACAATTGGTGTTTTTAGATACGCCGGGGATTCATACGAGTCAAAAAGCCATGAATGTCACCATGGTGAAAACCGCTTATAGTGGTATTGAAGATGCTGATGTGGTGTTGCATCTCATCGAACCTCGTTTGCCCATCTCGGAGGAAGATCAAAAAATTGTAAGCTCGGTTGAAAAACATCAAAAGATTCACCTGGTGTGTATCAATAAAATTGATCGGGTTAAAAAAGATGAGTTATTGCCGCTGATCGAACAAGTGCATCAGGTTTGGCACCCTAAAGAGGTTTTTCCTTTGTCGGCCTTGCGTCGTGATGGAGTTGAAACCTTGCTTGAATTAATTGTTAGGGATCTACCTGAAGGGCCGGCTTATTTTCCCGCGGAACAAATCACTGATCGTGATCTGCAATTTCGCATTGGTGAAATTGTTCGTGAAAAGGCCTTTTTATATTTACACCAAGAGATCCCTTATTCTTTAACTGTTGAAATTGAGCGAGTCGAGCCGGGGCCAAAGTCGTTGCATATCCACGGGTTGATTGTTGTAGAAAAAGAAAGCCAAAAGGCTATGGTGATTGGTAAAAATGGGCTTAGCCTCAAACGCATCGGTACTTTGGCAAGAAAAGATTTAGAAAAA
The DNA here is from genome assembly GCA_016183235.1 of Deltaproteobacteria bacterium. Taxonomy (NCBI): domain Bacteria; kingdom Pseudomonadati; phylum Myxococcota; class Myxococcia; species Deltaproteobacteria bacterium. The sequence continues at coordinate 27,026 of JACPFA010000043.1, read as the reverse complement.
TTACTGGGTCGTAAAATTTATTTAGAGTTGTATGTTAAGGTCGTTAAAAACTGGGCGAGCGATCCGCATAGAATCAAGGAATATGGAATAAGCTGATTATGGCCATTGGTATTGAAAGCCTAACTCCCATGATGAAACAGTATTGGGAGATTAAACAAGCCAACCAAGATGCCCTCTTGTTTTTTCGCTTAGGGGATTTTTACGAGATGTTCTTTGAAGATGCCGTGGTGGCAAGTAAGATCCTCAACATTGCATTGACCAGCCGAAATAAAAATTCAGAGGAAAGTGTGCCACTGTGTGGGGTGCCTTTTCATAGCGCTAATAATTACATTGCCAAATTAGTCAAGCATGGTTGCCGGGTGGCTATTTGTGAACAAGTTGAAGACCCCAAATTAGCCAAAGGTATTGTTAAGCGCGAAGTGGTTCGGGTGGTGAGCCCGGGGCTTTTTGATGATCTTGAAAACTTAAAAACTCAAGAACCTAATTATTTAGTTGCCATTGGAAAAAAAGATAACACCTACGCCCTAGCTGCGGTTGATATTCTTTCGGGCGAGTTAATCTTTGGAAATTTTGAAAGCCATGACGACTTGACCACTGAGTTAGTCAAACTAGCCCCGCGCGAACTAATCACCGTGGGCCTCGAAGAAAAAGAACAGAGGTCCATTTTATTATTTTTCCCCACTTGCCGTTTAGAAGCAAGATCTAGTGGTTATGAAGCCAACTTTGATTTAAGCATAGGGTTAGCCTACGAGTTGTTGCAACAAATTGGCGATGAAGCATGGCTTTTCAAAATCTTGCTCGAATATGCTTCACAGGTAGGGGTGGATGAACTCCAGCATTTAGGGCCTGCGCATCGTTTAACCAGCCATGAATTTATGGCTATCGATGAGCGAACTGTTCAACATTTAGAGTTGCTGCAATCTCAAACCGGAAAAGAAACCAGCACCTTGTTTTGGGTGCTCAATCTTACCGCCACTCCCATGGGCGCGCGCCTGTTGCGTAAATGGATTTTATTTCCTTTGTTAGATTTAAAATCAATTGAGTTGCGCCAACAGGGCATTGCTGAATGTCTAGAAGATTGGGAGCAGACGCAAAACTTTATTGCAACCGCGAGTTTGTTGGGGGATCTAGAGCGCATCACCGGTCGTATTGCCTTAGGCAATGCCCATCCCCGCGACCTTGCTCAATTGCGTGATAGCCTACATCAAGTCGAAGCGCTGCGAGTTCAATTAGACAAACCCTATAAAAGTGAATTGTTGCAAAAAATTACTGCACAACTCCCCCAATTTTCAGCCTTACTCCCTAAACTCGAACAAGCCTTAGTTGATTCGCCCCCTATTAGTTTTAAAACTGGGGGTGTTTTCCAAAAAAATTATTCGGCCAAGCTCGATGAATTGCATGCTTTGAGTTCTGATAGCAAACAGATCTTAGCCCACATCGAACAACAAGAACGGCAACGTACGGGAATCAACACTTTGAAAATAAAATACAATCAGGTGTTTGGTTATTACCTTGAGGTAACACACACTCATCAACATAAAGTGCCAGCCGATTATATTCGCAAGCAAACTTTGGCCAACGCTGAGCGCTACATCACTGAAGAACTCAAAACCCTCGAAGATAAAATTTTAGGTGCTGAAGAAAAAATGCAGCGTTTAGAAGAAGCCCTTTTTATTGCCTTAAGAGAAGAGGTTCGCCAATATGTGCCTTCTTTTAAATTAGCTGCCCAAAGTTTAGCCCACCTTGATGTTATGGTTAGTTTAGCGAGGGCAGCTAAACTTTATCATTATGTTTGCCCGCAATTAACGCATGATTTATCCATTATCTTAAAAGACAGCCGCCACCCAGTATTAGAAAGGGTGCTACCTGCTGAAAAATTTATCCCCAACGATTTTGAATTAAATGGTGAAAGTGAGCGGATGTTTTTAATCACCGGCCCTAATATGGCCGGCAAATCAACCCTCATGCGACAGTTAGCCCTTTGTGTGTTGATGGCGCAGATGGGTTCTTTTATTCCGGCCACTTATGCCAAAATTGGTATTACCGATCGCATCATGAGCCGGCTTGGGGCGAGTGATGATTTGGCCGGGGGCATGTCGACATTTATGGTTGAAATGGTAGAAACAGCCCATATTTTAAAGCAAACTTCTAAACAGAGCCTTGTCTTATTAGATGAAATTGGTCGTGGCACTTCGACCTATGACGGCTTGGCGATTGCTTGGGCCGTCGCAGAGTATTTGGCCACTCAAACCCAATGTCGCACCTTATTTGCCACTCATTATCACGAACTCACTGAATTAGAATCGCTGGTGGTTGGGATTGTCAATTATCAAGTGGCGGTTAAAGAATGGAATGGGGAGATTTTATTTTTAAGAAAATTACTGCGTGGTTCTTGCAGCCGTAGTTACGGATTAGAAGTGGCGAGGTTGGCAGGCATCCCTGAGGCCGTGTTGCTCAAAGCCAGAGCCAAGTTGCAGGCTTTAGAGATTATTCGAGAACAAGAACTCCCGCCTAAATCTCAATTTGAACTTTTTAACAATTCCCGTCATCCCGGACTTGCCTGCCCCGGACACCGATCCGGGGACCCGGGATCCACGATGGCAACCAATCTTCAATTTATTGCAGAAATAAAAAAATTAGATTTAAATGAACTTACTCCTATGCAGGCCTTGACGTATTTATATGAACTGAAGAATAAATTATGATGATCTGTCATATATGGATCCCGCATCAAGTGCGGGATGACGGCATTATGTCATCCCGCACTTGATGCGGGATCCAGTATTGATATGAGTTTTGTAAATGCTCGATTGCTGCTGGCAATTGATAATATGAACTACCAAATACCTCTCTTATACCAAGAATACATCAAGCCCTTTAAAATCGGGGGTGAACCCTTAGTTGCGGTCAAAGATTATTTGCAAATGAGTCGCCAAACTCTGTTTGACTTGATGGAACAAGATTGGCCTGCGCTTAAGCAAGTTCAATTTTATAGCTATTGTATCGATCAAATCATTCGGGGGCTTTATGCGCGGGCTTGTCAAAAATTATTTCATAACGAAAAGTTAAAAATTAGTTTGTTGGCGCAGGGGGGTTATGGCCGTTTAGAAATGAATCTCTATTCTGATGTTGATATTCTTTTTTTCTATGGTGAAAAAAGTGAGGCCAAGGTTAAACTCTTAAGCAGCGAACTGTTGTACCCCTTGTGGGATGCAGGTCTTACGGTGGGTCATGCCACTCGCAACCTCAAAGATTGTCGCGACATCATTCGCCAAGATCAACAAGCTTTTAGTAGCATGCTTGATGCTCGTTATTTAGATGGCGATATGGTTTTGGCCGAAAAGTTTCTTTCTTTTATGGGTAATATTTTTAGTTCACGAAAAATTTTGCGCGATTTTCTTGATCATAAGGTTGAAGAGAAAAAAGATCGCATTAATAAGTTTGGCAACTCTGTTTATTTAAGCGAGCCTAATGTGAAAGAAAGTGAAGGGGGCTTGAGAGATTGGCATCTTATTCGTTACACGCTGATTGCTTATCTTAAATCAGGCCAAATCGATGATTGGGTATTTGCAGGTTTGCTCACGAATGAAGAAGCCGACATTATTGCCCGGGCCTTAGAATTTTTATGGCATACCCGGAATGTATTGCATTGGGTGTCCGGGCGTTGCACCGACAAGTTGCTATTTCAGTATCAAGAGGCGGTGGCGCAAAAAATGGGGTTCGTGGGTTCTGAAGCTAGGCATGCGGTCGAACAGTTCATGCAAACCTATTATCAGCATGCGGCCAATCTGAATAAAATTTCTGCGGAGGTATTACGCCGGGTAGGCAAAGGTAAACGCCGGATTGTGCAAAAGTTGCGCGCCAAATTTCGCCCCCGCATCGACGAAAACTTTTTAGAAGAAGAGCATAAAATTGTTGTTCAAAATTATGCTGCCTTAGAAAAAACCCCTATCCTTATTTTAAAAGCCTTTTACCATTTTCAAAATTTACAAACCCCTTTAGATGGTGGTTTGTTATATTGGATTCGCACCCATCTGCATTTAATCAATGATACTTATCGCCAAGATATTGAAGTTAATACCCTATTGCGTAAGATCTTTTTTAATCTGAGTTTTTTGGGTGAAACTTTAAAGGTTATGCACGAATGTGGTTTTTTTGGGGCCTTGCTGCCTGAATTTGGGGAAATTTCATTTCAGGCTCAACACGATGTGTATCACTTTTTTACTGTCGATACGCATCTGATTTTGGCTGTCGATGAATTGTCAAAACTGTGGGGCGATGGCTACGATGAAGAATTTCCTCAATACAAAGAAATATTACAAAAAGTGGACCGTCCTGATTTGCTTGTCCTTGGCGTCTTGTTTCACGATATTGGCAAAGGGAAGGGGGGTAATCATTCGAACCGAGGGGCTGATATTGCGGTAAAAGCGATGACTCGTATGGGCTATCCCCCTGAAGATCAACAGGTCGTCGATTTCTTAGTTCGTTCCCACTTAATCATGTCTCATCTTTCGCAACGCCGTGACCTTGAAGATACCGGCATGGTTGAAAATTTTGCCAGCACCTTAGGTAGTAGCACCAATCTTGATTTGCTATTGCTATTGACCTGGGCAGATATTCGGGCGGTGGGGCCAGAAGTTTGGACGGCGTGGAAAGGTTCACTTTTAGAAAATCTTTATTTCAAAACCAAAGCTGCCCTTAAAGAGGGCGAACGTAACAAACGGCACTTTCGCGCTGTGGCAGAGGCTCGCAAACAAGAAATTTTGGAAGTTTGCCAAGGCGAAAATTCACAAGCTGAATATTCTTTTTTTAACTCCCTACCCAGGCGTTATTACATGGTGCACAAACCCACCACCATTCAACAGCATTTAGAACTTATTCGTAGTTTGGGGGAACAACTTTTTACCTTGCGGGTGCAACAAGATGAAAAACAGGGGGTGACACGATTATTTTTGTTCACTTACCAAAATTTTCAAGTCATGTCTCGTGTGACCGGGGTGCTGGCCTCGTGTGGAATTAATATTTTATCTTTAGTTAGCTACTCGGGTTCTTCGGGAGGGGTATTATTACTCTTAAGGGTGACTGACCCTAAGGGGCTGGCCTTAAGATCCGAAAAAATATGGGAACGTTTTCAAGAGCGCCTTCAATCGGTATTGTTGGGCAAGGTGAGAGTTGCTGAATTGTTCGCTGCCACCAAGGTTTCTCCACTGATGCAAAAAGTGGTGCGGCAATTGCCTCCTAAAATTAATATCGACAATGATCTTTCAGCTTATTACACCGTTATTGAAATCTTTGCGAACGATCGAGTAGGGTTGCTTTACGAAATCATTTCTTCTTTAGAAAAGTTAGGCGTTTATATCGATATCTCAAAAATTTCCACCGAGGTTGATCAAGCAGCTGACATTTTTTATGTAAAAGATATTTTTGGTGGAAAGATTACGGAGGCCAGCAAAATCAAATCAATTCGCCATAGCCTGCAAGCCGTCTTAGAACCAGAAAAAATCCCCCAAAGTAGTCATGCCTGAACCATGTCATCCCCGCACACCTAAAAATTTTTACTGAAGTCGGCAGAGGCTTCCAGGGGTCCGTGTCGTCCGGCGGTTACGGCCGCCGGACGCACTCAAAGTCTCAGCTTTCACGGCTATATAGCCATAGTGGTGAAAGCTTCCGACAAACCCCTTCCAGCCTCAGCCAACTTCAGTAAAAATTTTCATATTTCTGCAAATATTTGAAGAGATATAAAAAGAGAACAAAGTGACTTTGAAGGTGAGGTAGTTTCGCCGACCCATCGCGGAATCGGCGGGGCCCCCACGCGGGCTAGCCGGCATGGAAAGCCGAGGCCCCCGCCTCTGGCGGGGGAACGCGGAAGGCTTCCGTGCTGGCTAGCCCCGTGAGGGTCGCCGATGGAGCGCCGGGTCGGCGAAACTACCTCACCTTCAAAGTCACTTTGTTCTCTTTTTAGGTACGGCAATGTGTAAATGAATTGAAGATTAGCTTCTCCCTACCTCGAAAAGACGTGGCTAAAAATTGTATAGCATCCTTGTGTAGATTTGCATTTATCGGTAGAGTGATTACATGTCTTATTCCGAAATTGTTACCTATGGATTTTTAATCTTGCTTCCGGTGGGGTTTATTATTTTTTTGATGGTCCGAGATAGGCGCTATTTGAAAAAGTCTACTCGCCAGTCGATGCGTAAAGAATTGATGAGCGAGATTAACGCGGAGCGTCAAAATGCCTATGAACGTAAGAAAAAGTTTGAGCAAGAATTGCGTAAATACCAATAGACCTCTTGCATAACCTATTACGGGGTCAAGCAAGCTCTCACCTCTAACCGAGGAGATTGCCGCGCCCGTTGGGCTCGCAATGACACCATGTATTATAAATATTGGTAGACGAAAGGCTTAATTTTTGCCAAGAAAAACTATAGATGTCGCCCAAAATTAAAATCTGCAAAGAAGAAGGCTGTTCTAATCAACAAACCACCCGCGGTTATTGTCGCCTCCACTACTTGAAAAATTGGAGAAAGATCCGCGAGGCTAAGCAAAAGAAATCCGCTAAAGACTTGAATCGTTTCATCGATAGCGTTATGCGCAAAAATCCCGATAAGGGGATTGTGGGTCTTAAAGAAGAATTAAAAGATGAGGCGCAGCTGGAACAAACGGTCGAAAATTATCTTTACGAAGATGACCTTAATAGCGCCTTAGAAGGTTTAGGCTATAAAAATGATATCGACTTCATTATCGATAACATCAAGATCGATGAAAACTTCTAGCCTTGTCTGTCATTGCGAGGCAAGCCCGCCGAAGCAATCTCACCGGTTAGACAGAGTAGATTGCTTCGCCCTGCTAGGCTCGCAATGACACAATCTCCCTATGCATCCCAATTCCAAATATTATTATATCAAAAGTTATGGTTGCCAAATGAGCGACTTAGACAGCTTGCAAATGGCAAGGCTTTTGCAGGGGGAGGGCTATCAATCCACCACTGATCCCGAATGTGCCCAAGTGATTTTGATTAATACCTGTAGTGTGCGAGAAAAACCCGTGCAAAAACTTTATAGCGACATCGGGCGAATGCGCAGCCTGAAATTACAAAATCCCGAAATGATCTTGGGCGTCACCGGTTGTCAGGCCCAGGCCGATGGGAAAAAACTTCTGAGTCATTTTGGTTATCTTGATCTAGTGCTGGGCCCTGATCAACTGAAAAAATTACCTGAATTACTGCGTGAACTTCTGCTTAAGCGTCGGCAGGCCCTCGAAGTTAAATTTGAATCGAAAGAAGATTATCAATTTTTACATCTAGTTCCACAAGAAGGCGAATCAGAAACAAAGGCCTTTGTTTCAATCATGAAGGGTTGTGATAATTTTTGTTCGTTTTGTATTGTTCCCTATGTTCGGGGGCGTGAAGTCTCGCGAGACTCTTATGATATTATTCAAGAGACCAAGCATCTGGTTCAATTAGGGGTTCAAGAAGTAACGTTGCTCGGCCAAAATGTTAATTCATATGGAAATAAGCGAGGTGATTCTGTTAATTTTTCAAAGCTCTTAAGTATGATTGCCGATCAAACCCAACTCAAACGTTTGCGCTTTACCACTTCTCATCCCAAAGATTTATCCGATGCCTTGATTGAGCAATTTAAGGTCAATCCCATTTTGGCTCCGCATTTGCATCTTCCCTTGCAATCGGCTTCCGATGCGGTTTTGGCCAGAATGTATCGCGGCTATACTTTAAAAGAATACCTTGATAAATTAAACCGGTTACGCGATGCCAACCCTGATGTGGCAGTAACCACCGATATCATTGTAGGTTTTCCCGGGGAGACAGCGGCAGATTTTGAGTTGACAATGCAGCTCATCACTGAGGTAGAATACGACTCGATTTATGGTTTTGTCTATTCGCCGCGTCCTAAGACAACCGCCGCTCAATATTTTGCCGATGATGTGACTCAAGAAATAAAGGCGGCACGTCTACAACAGGTGTTAGATTTACAACAAAGCATCACGGCCCGCAAAAATTTAGCCCGGGTGGGAAAGATCGAAGAAGTTTTGGTTGAAGGGCCTTCAAAATTAGGCGAAACCGTTCAAGGCCGAAGCCCTCATAACCGCATTGTCCATTTTCAAGGGGGGCCTGAATGGGTCGGCAAATTTGTTTCGGTTAAAATTACCGGGGCACAAAACAACTCTTTAAGGGGTGAGCCTATAACTTATGGAAGATAACAATCTTATTCTTGTTGAAATGAAAGTCACGGGGCTAACGATTGATCCTTTTACCAATATGCCCATTATTATTCTCAAGGATCTCGAAGAAAAAACGGCGTTGCCCATTTGGATTGGTTTAATCGAAGCGAGTTCGATTGCCACCGAGCTTGAAAATATTCAATTGGCTAGGCCCATGACTCATGATTTAATGAAATCCATCCTTCAAGCCTTGGGGGTAATGGTGACTAAGGTCGAAATTAATGAATTGGCCGACAATACTTTTTACTCTAGGATTTTTCTCGTGTCGGGCATTAAAGAATTTATCATGGATAGCCGCCCCAGCGATGCCATTGCCTTAGCCCTCCGCACCAAAGCGCCTATTTATGTAGATAAGCGAGTGATCGATAAATCTAGGCGCATCGATCTTTCCAAGGCCGATGGTGAAAAAACTCAAAATCAAAAATGGACAGAAATTTTAGAAAACTTGTCTTTAGAAGATTTTGGGAAATACAAAATGTAGGTGGACCTGTCATTGCGAGAGATTGCTTCGGCCGGCTGGCCTCGCAATGACATCTGTTCTGTCATTGCGAGGAGTTTTGCGACGAAGCAATCTAATCTGCTAAAATTTCTTCCCGCCCTAGCTTACGCCATACTTCTGTTTTATTTGTCTTCAGGGGTTCGAACCACCCCAGCTCAAATTAACGACAAAATTTTGCACATTATGGCCTATGGTGGGTTGGGGTTTTTAGTCGCCTATGGAATCCAAGGCACTAGCAATTTTAAAGCCCTCGCTATCATTTTCATTGCGGGCCTCTTGAGTACATTGTATGGCGTGGGCGACGAGATTCATCAGTACTTTGTGCCGGGCCGGTTTTATTCTTATGGCGATATGATCGCCGATGCGATTGGGTCTTTTTTAGGGGCCATGGCTTTTTTAATTTTGCTGCAATGGGTGAAAAAATTTAATGGGCGTCATGCCATTTCAAAATAAAGTCCCACAAATTTCATCGGAGGTATTTATTGCTAATAATGCCACGGTGCTTGGCGACGTTAGCCTGGGGTGTGGCAGCAGTGTGTGGTTTGGTGCGGTGATTCGAGGCGATGTGCATTCGATTCAGGTTGGTGAATTAACTAATATCCAAGATCACTGTGTGTGTCACGTCACTCACGGTCAGTGGCCGGTTGTTATTGAATCGGGAGTTACCGTTGGGCATAGTTGCATAATCCACGGTTGTCATATCAAAAAGGGCGCCTTGATTGGGATGGGATCGGTGTTGCTCGATGGTTGTGTGATTGGTGAAAGTGCCATGATTGGGGCCCGTTCCTTGGTGACTGAAGGAACGGTTATTCCTCCTCGGGTATTAGCCTTGGGGTCGCCTTGCAAGGTCGTTCGAGATTTAACCGAATTAGAAATTCAATTTTTAGAGGCTTCGGCCCATCATTATTATGAATTAGCGCAGAGTTATTTGAAATCGGTAAGTAGGAACCTGTGAGACTTACGAGGTCGGCAGCTGTAGTGGAGCCATCGCGGAAGCGGCAGCGGGGCCCCTCTGTCATTGCGAACCCAACGGGGTGAGGCAATCCCTTCTGTCTAACCGGTGAGATTGCCACGCCCGTTGGGCTCGCAATGACAGAAAGTCCATGTTAGCAACTTTAAATGATTTAGTACGATCAGGGACTGTGGAGTTGAGGGGGATAAAGTTAATTAAAATCAACATGTTATAAGTAATTGTCCCATGGTTTCACCTGCTCCGCGTTTCAACTTTAAGTTTGATAATGAAAAGGCCTACCAGCCCGCTTATTATCCCTCAGCGAATTCGCAACCTTTAGCCGCCTCTGTGGTTGCATCCTCTGAGCCCAAACTCAGTATCGACCAACGCTTTGCGGCCTTCACTCAAGCCATCGCTCAACGCCTTGCTACTTCGCCGTCAGATCCTTCCGTAGTGCAAGGCCTTTGCACTCAATGGAAAACATTAGCGAGTGAAGTAGGCGACACCACGCAATGGTCGCTTGCCGAAGGGATTTCTGCTTTAGCCAGTGGAAAATTTGAAGCAGCTAAAGCAGAGCTAGCCAAAATACGAAGATCGCATCCGTTGGCTGATCAACTTTTGACGGGTATTAATGAATACGAAGCCACCGCTCGACGTTCCGATGCCGTCAAATTATTTTTAGCCGTTTATCAATCTCGCCATTCTGAATCCGATAACAAAAATCCACCGGCGGTTTTTCATCGTTTGACGGATGCGCTGGCAGAAGGGCGTAGTTTAAAGGCGGCTTGGGAAAATTTACCGGCAGAACTTCAAAATGAATTAGATGAAGGCTTAGGTGGCAGTGGAGTTCGACAATATATTTTGGCATTGCCCTGGGAAACCGGGTTGAATTTAAGACAAGAGCTTTTTGCTTTGGCCAATAACTTGTCGTTAGACGATCGCATTAACGAAGCCGTGGTGATTTATGGTGTGGTGGCTGATGGTGAAAATTTAGGGGCCTACAATTTAGACAAAAATTCTCACTTGCAACACCAAGCCCAATGTCAAGTTGGGGCGATTACGGGTGAGGGGCCTTGTGTGCGTGGGGTCGATGCTTTTGTGTTTCAAGGCACGCGGTTTTTTTCCAGTGCCACCAGTTTAGAATCTATTTTGAGTTTTGGCGGTGCCTTTGTGGTGGGGCGGATGATCAAGAGTGTCGCCATGGCCCGTTACTTAAGCCAAGCCCCCAAGTTGGTTTTATCAAGTTTACCCATTTATTCTAACCGTGGTTCTTGGGCCTTAACTAAAGTAGGGGCCGGGGTAATATTGGGTGAAACCGCCGTGATGACAGGGCTGGGCACTTATTTTCAACACCATCGTGGGCTACCCATTACCTTAGAGGGTGTGGGCAAGATGGCGGGGGCTAATTTGCTAACCTTTGGGCTTTTGCATGGGAGTGGCATGTCTGCAAGCTATGCTCATTCCAGATTACATAACGTAACGGGTCTGGGTGTGGCGCAAAGGTTCATTTCAGCCAGTACCTATTCACAACAAGCGTTACGGCCAGCTTTAGGTGTAGCTGCCTTTACGGTTGCACCTCAATTGGAATATGTTGTGCATTTGCGCGACAAACCTTTGCCTTGGCAAGCCGCCATTCCCCAAGGGTTTTTTGGCTATGCTACGCCCATGGTCGCAAGCAAGGGCTTAAATATTGTGTGGGGTCGGTCAGGCCAACAGGCCTTTGCCAAAATGGAGACACAGGCTCACATTGCTGGCAGAATCATTCGCAATCCGTCGCTAGCTAGGCTCTGGGATCATACCGGCAGAAATTGGCAAAATTTTTTCCCCAATTTAAGCTGGGATCAACAGGTCGGTCTCATGGGCCCACGGCTTGCCTTTGCCGCAAACGTAGACCCCGCCGTGCTTGGCCCGAGAGGCCGGGCAGGTGACTATGGTGAAAGGCGCCCTTGGTGGAACTCGCTACTTTTTAAAATAGCCATCCCTGGGTTGGGAGAAAAAGACGGCACCTATGTGTCTGAGCGGCAGTACCCTGATGTTCGTCGTAGAAAAGATGAAACAAAAACCATGGTATTACCCAGACCCTTAGACAAGAAAAAAATTTCTTATGCTCTTACAGATTCACTGACTGAAGCCTTGCGAACTGTCAGTGGCATCCAAGATGAATTAGACGTACGAGACATACCCTTAGATCATTTTGGGGCATCACTAGGCCGTGTCTTTACAGAGAATCAAAATGATATACTAAGCTACCAACGCGGGGGTGTGACACCCAAAAATGCGTCTGCTGAACAAGTCGATCGTATTAAACTCGTTGCCGAGATTATCGGTTTTGTAGAATACTTTCGTTGGTCAGCTCAAAGCCCGTTGATTGACGGGTTTTTTGGTGAAAGCGGTGCGGAAAAAGGCAGTTATGAATCAGTCAAAGAATATGTAGCCAACTTCTTTCGACCCAATTTAGAGCAATCCCCCTCAGAGGTTCGTCAAACCGATGTGGTTCCTTATACGCAAGGCGCTTTGTCGATTGGAAATGGAGCTATGTTGGGTTTGTTGGCGGCGTTACGTTATAAAATCAAACCAGGGCCAGCCAATCTGCCCTTTTGGTATGGGCTTTTTACCATTGGTCGTGACGCTCGAGAAGTTGCGGCGATTAATCAACAGGGTAAGAAGCTTGCAGACAAAGGTGGGATGTTGGTCAACGCCTCTCACGAAGCCCCCGTAGTTGCTTTTCAAGCGGAGAGTCAACAAGCCGAAGTCTTGCGTCGCACCATGCAATTGCAATGGCTCAACATTCCTTCTTCGGCACTTCCATCGGTGGTGACCCATGACTACATCCGAAATTTACCCCAACATGCCATTCTGGGATGCCCTATTAAAGGTGTCGTGGGTCTTACCCGAGACAGGGGTACCGGTCAGTTACGGCCTCTGACTCGAGCAGAATTAGAAGACCCTAATGTTGAAATCGTAGCAACCTATCGCCCTGACCAATATATTGAAAAAGTTATTCGTGAAGTTAATGTGCAGCGTGTGGGTGAGATGGAAGGCGAGCTTGTAGCGGCTAAAAACCTTTTACGATCGTTCTTCGAGACACTTAACTTAAGTGAATATCAAGATGTAACTGCCGTAGGTTCTAGCGTTGATCCAGTTGAACGATTTCTTCAAATCCCTCGTTCTGAACGTAATTTTTTAATTGGTCGGTATAGAAAAAGAGCAAGCGACACTGCTTCAGTTGATGCGGTTCGGCGTATTCATGAGTTAGATCACATTGATATCGTACCTGTAGAGGGTTTTTATCCCCAAGATCTTTTGTTTAATGGCGGTGGGGTTACTTTGACATTTTACGGCCCTAAGGAGGCTGATCAGGCTGCCCGGAACTTGCTTAAACTTTATAAGAGCGACTACGTTCAAGTGGCCACTTCTGACCGGATGGAATCTGGAGTTTGGGGCGGTATTTACAAAAATGTTGCTACTCTCGATATGGGTTATCAGGCTGGAAGATTAGCTTTTGCTAATTTGGCTCCTACCGTAGGTTCACCCGTCGATCTTGGGTATGAAATCAGTAAGATTTACAGTGATCGTTTGAAGGATATGGGGCAAATGGTTGTGGTTAACGAAGGTGCAAGGGCAGCGGCGCAGGGGGTTGTTTTTGATCAACCGGTCGAAGCCGATATGAGATACTGCAGTTCGTTTAATGTTAAGACGTTAGCAGAAATTGCACAAGCTGCTAATGCATTTGGTGCAAACAGTTTAACTCCGGATCAAGCTAGAAATTTTTTAACAACTAGGGTTTTAAAATCCGATGTGGCTAGCACTCGAAACCCAAAACGTGGGTTAATGCAGGCCATTATTGAACATTGGAACCAAAAACGCGCTCTTACTGAAGCTGGTAGTGGGGCTGCTGATATTTTACCGCAAGAAATGCGAACCATTGAAGGTGAAATTACTTTACCTGTATTGGTAGCCAGGGCCCATGCCCAAGCCCATGCCGATCAGCGTCGTTTGCCTAACTTTGTGTATGACTCACTTAAGGTCTTTTATCCAGCCCGATACGCAAGAATAGCACCTAATTTACCAGCCGAGGTAAAACTGGCTTTGAGGGAAGCGCTTTATACCGATACGGTGGTCAATGGTAATCGCATTGATTCAAGAGATTTGCGTCGTGCCATCGATCGGGCTGACAATACAACCATTGAAATATTGAATAATCTCTTTGAGGGCCTTGCGGGTTTATACACAGGTGTCGATCGTACTCCTACCACTGAACGCCCTTATGTTTTACAAATCGAGCAAATCAATGGAATGATTAAGATGGTCAATCAGGGGCGCCTGCCGGGGGCCCCCATTATGATGGTTGATTTGGATGCCATGCCTTTTCTTAATGCCTACACTATTCCGTTCTATGATGCAGGCCGCGTGCGGATTATCGGTGCTTATACTTATGTAAAAATGACCCCCGAAAAGGCACCCCAAGGTCTCTTACGCTTGGGCAATTTATTCCGGCATTATAATACGTATCAACGTTCTGAAGTGGTGGTTGATTTAGAAATTTCGGAGCCAATTTCTATAGGAACTGCAAATGATTATAGTAATGCCATTGAGAAAACGGTTCAGAGTTTTAGCGAGCTTTATGGCAATCACTATACCATTAATTTTAAAACGCGTGTGACAGAACCTCCTACCGAAGAACAACCAACTCCAGAAATTAATCATTATGAAAGAAATCTTGAAAAACTAGCGTACACTAGAGAGTCTTCTGGAGGTTTCTCAATGGGTTTTATGAGCGAAGTTCGGCAAAATTTTGGGCTTACCCCTGCCTCCGTCAACGGCCGAGCAGCAAGCACTGGGCGATTATTAGCTCCTTTATTTCGTGATCCCAATGTTCAGCGCTTATGGACGCGGCTATTGATTCACCAACCTAAAATCACGGTGTTTACAGCGATACAAGCTGCCATGAGTCGGCCAGAAAATGGTTTGTTATTAGGGGACTATGATGCCTCGGGTCAACTGGTAAATGCCTATGTACTTTATGATCATAGGGGTCAAGCCTATGTTAGTAATCCCTTTATCGATCCGTCAAATGCTCCAAATCTATATAATCTCAGTCGTGGTACATCCTTTAAAAGTTTTTTGGCAGATCAAAAGATTTACCGTAAAGACCATACCCTTAGAATTTTAGACATTAAACAATTGCCCATCATCGATGCCTTAATGGGAAAATATGAGCGGGTCAATCCCGTTGCCTTATTAAGATTTCTGCAAGGTGATGCAACTCGCGTGGGCGAATTAAATCGCGATTTACAACCGTTTTACCTTGAAGACACGCCTGGTTCTAAAGCTAGGGCCCAAGCCCTTATCAAGGGTTACCTCGAAAGCCCCCCATCTCCGTAGGCTCATTCCAAATCCAAAGCCATCTTAAGGGCGTGATTCAAGGCCTTTAATTTTGAAACTCCAACACCTCAAGGGCCTCTTTATTAAGTGAATCACTATTTTTATTAAGAATAGATAGATCATTCTGATTTCGAACTTCTTTTTTGATTTTTTCTAAAAATAGAACAATAGCCTCCTCAATGAGCTTGGAGCGATTTGTGTATTTCGTTTCTAAAGAGCTCAATTGTTCCAGAATAGAAGCCGACAATGTAATAGAGGTTTTAACTTTCATACTACATGAATACCCTAAAACGAGGTGTATTTTAAGGTATATTGTCATGAGCACTTAAAAAACATATAGTTTGTTATAAAAGCTGTCATTGCGAGGAGTCTGCGACGAAGCAACCTCCACCATAGCATGTTGGAGATCGCCACGCCCTTCGGGCTCGCGATGACAAAGTCACTTCTAAACAAACTAATGTTTTTTAAGTGCGAATACGAGGAGTGAAGCGCGGGTTGAGGAAAGCTAAACCCCTGAAACTGAGACATTACCTTACGTGATATTTATCTTACGATTTGCTAACTAATGCGCTTCGTCCCAATTAGGCCCAATGCCAATACTAACCTTAAGGGCAACCTTCATCGGATGAACTCCCTCCATGGCCTCTCGAATCATTTCTTTAACTTGAAAACTTTCAGCTTGCGGGGATTCAACCACCAATTCATCGTGCACTTGTAAAAGCAGCCTGGCGTGGCTTTGAGTTGAAGTTAATTTTTGATCGAGGCGAATCATCGCGAGTTTTATAATGTCAGCGGCGGTGCCTTGGAGAACCGTGTTGAAGGCAAAACGTTCCGCCATTTGGCGTAAGGCCTGATTGCGATGCTCAATGTCTGGCACCTGACGGCGGCGACCCAGCAGGGTGCGTACTTCCTTGGTTTGGCGGGCGGTCATTAATATCTGGTCACGATAGGTTTTGACCTTTTGATATTTTTGAAAATATTGATCGATATAAAGTTTGGCCTCGCTTTGGGAAATTTTGAGTTGGGCCGATAACCCATAGGGGGTTTGGCCATAGATCACGCCAAAATTAACCGTCTTGGCAATAGCGCGCTGTTCGTTTGTTACGGCTTGGGGATCGATATTAAAAATTTTTGCGGCCGTGAGGCGATGCACATCGAGGTTTTGTTGAAAGGCCGATAAAAGCTCGGGGTCTTCACTTAAGTGGGCCAAAATGCGCAACTCAATCTGCGAATAATCAGCACTCAATAAAACCCAATCAGATTCGGTGATAAAGGCACGGCGGATCTTGCGCCCTTCTTCCGTACGGATGGGGATATTTTGCAGGTTGGGGTCGGTCGAAGAAAGTCGCCCGGTTTCAGCAATGGTTTGATTGTAGGTGGTATGAACCCGACCCGTTTTAGGATTAACCTGTTGAGGCAAGGCATCAATGTAAGTTGAGATGAGTTTAGCCAGGCTGCGATAGTCTAAGATTTTTTGGGGTAGGGGGTGAGTCTTGGCTAATGCTTCTAACACGCTCACATCGGTCGAAAATCCTGTTTTGTTTTTCTTTTGAGTAGGGAGCTGAAGTGTTTCAAAAAGTATTTTGCCCAGTTGTTTAGGGGATTGAATATTAAAGCTAGTCCCCGCTAATTGAAAAATCTCGGTTTCGATTTGGCTTAATTTTTGTTGATATTCTTGTTTGAGCCCATGCAAAAAATCAACATCGATTTTAATGCCCGCCCGTTCCATCTTTAAAAGCACATAAGTGGTGGGAAGTTCGATATTGCACAACACAGAAGTTAATTGGTCTTGAGATAATTTTTCTGCAAAGAGACGGGACAAGCGAAGGGTCACGTCAGCATCTTCACAAGAATAATCTTTGGCGGCTTGCAGATCAACATCGGCAAAGGTTTTTGTTTTTGGGACCACCTGACTAAACGGGATATTGCGATGATTGAGAAAATGTTGAGCCAGAAAATCGAGTGAATGAGAACTTGCCGGGGAGAGCAAATAAGAGGCGATCATGGTGTCCATGCTTAACCCCAGCACCTCAAGCCCATAATTCATGAGCACATGCGCATCGTATTTAAAATTTTGAGCAACTTTGGTTAAATCAGGATTCGCAAATAAGGGCTTTAATTGTTCAAGGGTTTCTTTAATTTTTAAAGGCTGGCTCGTGTGATGCCCCACGGGCACATAATAGGCCTCACCCGGGGCCACAGCAAAAGAGAGCCCAACCAGATTGGCTTGCAGAGCTACTAATGAGTCTGTTTCGGTATCAAAAGAAAAGGTTTTTGCACGAGTTAACTGTTCAATTAATTTCGCAAGGGCTGGTTCACTATCCACTAAATGATAATTTGTCTTAGGTAGTTGTTCAAAAGAACCTGATAAAGGGTTAGGCGGCTCATTTTGCAAAAGCCGAGTAAATTCAAATTCTCGATAAAGGGCTTGCAGCTCATCTTCGTGAGGCGGTTTTCTTTCAAGCGCATCGAGCGCACAGGCAAGGGGAACCTCAGTGTGAAGCGTGGCGAGTTTTTTAGAAAGAAAGGCCTTGTCTTTGTCTTGTTCTAAACGTTCTTTTTGTTTGCCTTTGATTTTGTCGAGGTTGGCGTAGACAGCTTCAATGCTACCATAGGTTTGAATAAGGTTAGCGGCAGTTTTAGGCCCAATCCCCTGCACCCCGGGAATATTGTCAGAGGTGTCGCCAGCTAAGCCTAAAACCTCGATCACCTGCCCAGGTGATACTCCAAATTTTTCTAAAACTTCTTTTTCTCCAATATTTTTATCTTTCATTGGGTCATAAAGGCTCACCCGCTGGTTGACCAATTGCATGAGGTCTTTATCGCCGGTTACTACGACCATAGGAATGTCGGTAAAACGTTTGGCCAGGGTACCGATAATATCATCGGCTTCAAAACCAGGCAGTTCCAAACAAGTGAGGTTCCAGGCCTCAACTAACTTTTTAATATAAGGAATTTGCCGAGCCAATTCCCCCGGCATTTCTTCCCGTTGGGCCTTGTAGGCGGCAAAGGCTTCTTTACGAAAGGTAGGCTCGGGCCGATCAAAAACAACGCCTAAGTAATGAGGATTTTTTTCGCGAATCAGCTTCTGCAACATATTATTAAAGCCATAAATAGCGCTAGTGGGGAAGCCTTTCGAATTAGTGAGGTTGGGCAAGGCAAAATAGGCACGAAAAATAAACGAAGAACCATCAATGAGATAAAGTGTGTGCAGCGTCATTGTGGAAGCTATGGGTCTATTTTTTGAAAAAGTCAAAAAAAAATGATCTTGACGATCATTGCAGCGTATTGTATCATACAATACAATGAAATGGCAAGAGAGGACAGGAAAAGCTCAAGGGTTTCAATGGGATTCTGGTAATGCTCAAAAGAGTCAGCATAAGCACCAAGTGAGCTGTGAGGAGGCCGAACAAATATTCTTTAATCAACCCTTGCTGTTATTGGAGGATCCTATTCATTCTAGAAGTGAACCAAGAATGACAGCTTTTGGAAGAAACAATGCCGGACGATGTTTGACTATTAGTTTTACTCTAAGGGGGGAATTCATACGAATCATTTCTGCCAGGCCGATGAACCGAAAGGAAAGAAAAATTTATGAAGAACAAAATAAAAGATAAATTTGTTCCGTTGGAACCTTCGAATAGTACAAAACATCTCGATCTCACCAAAATGCAAAAGGCCCCCGACATGCCTGAATTAAAGGCTTCTACGGTAACGGTCAATTTGAGAATGCCATTGTCTCTCCTCAATGAGTTGAAGATACAGGCAAACAAAAGAGACGTCCCTTATCAGAGCTACATGAAAATGCTGTTAGCACAATCTCTGGGAATGCACAGCCAGGGGAGATGATGAGCTAATAATTGGCATGAGGTTACGAAGGTGAGGGCTATCAAGTTATTACAGTGTTTTAACTTTTAAATAGGCTGTCATCCCCGCGAAGGCGGGGATCCAGTGCTTAACCCCGCTTACAGAACTGGATCCCCGCCTTCGCGAGGATGACAGAAAACGTACTATCAAAAAGTTAAAATACTATAGTTGGCAAACCGTAATTTCTTAAAGCGATAATCTTTATAGTTAAAAGTAAGTAGTAGGCAATCTTCTTTTAAGGCTGTGGCAGCGATTAAGCAGTCAGCAAGGCCAATTTGTTTATATTGATTGCGTAATTCCCCTGCATGGCGCGCAATAGCTTCGTTGATCTCGATAAGATTAAATCCAGAAATAAAGGCCTCAGTTTTTTCTTTTTCATGAGGTTTCATGCCAGCAAGAATTTCTGCTAGGTTGATAACAGAAATATAAAGCTCCCCCGCAGTGCTTGCCTTTTCTAATAGAATTTTAGCCTTTTCTTTTTTTCGTAAGAAATCGATAAGCACATCGGTATCAACAAGAATTTTTTGAAGTGCCATATAATAACCTGGATTTGGAGGAACCTCTAAAAAGGGCCCAGATGCAAGGCGCCCGCGAAGACGCGACCGGAGCGTATATGGAAATACGTGAGGATCGTGGCTTTGCGGGCAACGCCGCAGATGGGTCGTTTTTAGAGGTTCCCTGAACGTTCTTTTCTAAGTTTTCGTATATAGGAACGGGTGGATCCTAAATCTTTGCGAGATTTCCATGCCCCAAAACTACCTTGGATGGCCTTTTTTAATTTTCTCCTTTTAAGCTCGTGAAGCAAGGCATCTGAAACAACGCGGCTTTGTTCCCCACGTGGCACAAGGGTGCGCAATTCTTTCAAAACAGTTTCGGGGATTAAAAAATTAGCTTGTTTAAGCGATTCCATAGGTTCTTTCCTATGATATAGTATAGGAATTTACCTAGGTTATCAATAGGAAAAAGTCAGGCCTAAAATATTTGAGGAATAGAAAAAGGACGGAACTCCCTTGACGGGGCCATTCGGAGGCAAACTTTCCTTTGAAGCCTGTGATCATGTTTGCCGAGAACCGAGGCAGCCCCCTGGCGTCTGAAGGGGGCTGGCGTGCCCCGTCAAGGGAGTGCCGTCCTTTTTAGGTGCGGCAATATGTAGATGAATTGAAGAATGAAAAAGAAGATTGCCACGCTCGCAAACGGTGCTTGCTCGCAATGACAGGTGGATTCTTTCCCGTTAGTTAATCACCGGGTCAAGGTAGAACTTCAGCATCCCGGTGTCGAGGTCAGGGCTAATAATTATATTTTGCAGTTCAAGCGAAGTAATGCCCGTGTTCTCAAGCAAGTCACCCAATGTATCAGCATTGCCATTTAAGATCGTACTTTGATTTTTGTCAAACAACAGCGGGCTGAAGGGAATTTCCAAAGGTGAAAAGCCGCCTTCAAATTCTTGAGTTTCTTCTTCATAGCGTTTTTCTTTCAAAGCCGCCCGAATGAGATTTTCTAGTTTGTCAGCGACTTCATGGTCACTGCGATTCGAAAACGTGTTGGTGCCGGGTACCACCGCCACATCAACTCGGCTCGCAATATTGTCAAAGGTAATCATGAAGGTCAGGGGCTGTTTGCTTGCATCCACCAAACCTAATTTTCCCGAAGGAGAATCGGCCGTATTCATTAACTGCACCCCACCATAAATGAGTGCATGGAGGCGCATTTTTACCAATGGTATGCAGTCACTATCACTGGGGCTATTATTAGGTTCACAACTGCCACCGGGTTGAGAAATGAGATGGCCCGTAGGGTCGGCTTCAAACATAGGCAAGTTTAATTCGCCCACGCCAATTTCTAAAATAGCATCTAAGCCCTCGATAGTTTTCAATTTAGCATCGGCAGGTAAATCATTAGCTGAAACCAGCCGAACCGTGATGGGTAGGGCATAAGTAGGTGTAATATCTGTAAACACCGTCGTATCATCGACAATCAAAGTATGATTAGAGCGGCGAAAATCCGAACCCAACAGAGACCCCGCATTGGGTTGTAATATCGGAGGTAATTCAAGCCCATTTTCTTCAATCAATTTTGGCCCAAAGGGAATGTCTAATAAGCCGCTCGTAATAATGCCAAATAAAATTTGGTTGATACCATTCTCACTAAGACCCGTGGCCAAAATGGGGCTCTTTCCGCTCAACAATTGCCCAAAAGTGGGGTTGGTACTATGGCTTAACACAAAGGGGCCCATGGTGTTGGCATTAAAGGGTGTGCCGTTCGGATCCAAAAATTGGATAGCAGGATCTTGATTGGCCTTGGCACGATTTTCAGCGTCTTTAATAAAATTGTTGAGGTAGCTGGCCGTGCCCGAACTAGCTAGGGCCAACGACAAGCCAATACGGCCTTTATCGTTACTACCCTTAAAAAGAGCGAGCCGGGTATTGGCTAAATCAACCCCTACGCGAATCGTATTTTCTTGGCCTAAGATTTTAACTTTTTGTTCAACAAAGATGGGTTTTTTCAAAAAGGAATTGATTTGAAAAGGGGTGTCTTTGGTGAGCATGTCAACAATGCTTTTTAAAAATTCTTCGCGGATATCGATGAGCTGAGTGAAGGGATCATCAAAAATAGGCCCGCCATTATAATCTGGGTCGGCTTTAATAAAACTATCTTTGGGTGTTGCCACGATATTGTCGGCAACAGATGCCCTAGTAATTTCAACTTGGATTTTGGGTTGAGCATCACTCAATTTAAATTTGATGGTAAGAGGAATCACCAAATGATTAAAATTTAAAATCAGGTGAGTTTTTTGTTTGTCGATGAGCTTGAGAAAACACTGTTTGTTAACCTCGGCTTTGTTAGCCCCGCTGAGTTTGTAGTCGCAGTGGTTCCCTGCAAAATCAGGGTCCCAGTTGAGTTCGCAAATATTATCTTGGTCTCTTTTGTTGGGGTCGCCTGGTAAATACATCGGCGTGCCCGCTTTGCTCAAAGGGATAGGATGCCCACACTCGTCTAAATCGGGCCAATCCGAGTCTTCATACATTTTGACATAAAAAGTGGTTAAGGCCATTTTGCCTTTGAGTTTGTTAATATCGAGCGTGGCTTTAAAAGTTTTTTTATCAACATCAAACTCGGTAGAAACATCGATGGTGCCAAGATCAAGGGTTTCCGGGTCAATGTCAATTGAAGTGTTGCCCTTGGAATAAGGGTAAATACCAATGGAGGGGAGATCTTTTCCTAAAAGTTTGTGAAAGTTTTTTCGAAAATCTTGGGAATTGACGTAGTTTCCTAACACCTCGGTGATATCTTTGGTGATGAATTGGGTCGTTAAACTAAGTTGCAGTGCATCGTTAGTAAAGGCCATGGTATTATTTTCTAAGGCTGCCTTGATGGGCTTTGTTTCTTGAATGAGAGCGCAGGCCTTGGTGTATTCACTTTCGTTACCGGCTGAATCTTTAATTTTAAAAGCCACAATGTTCATGCCGGGCTTTTTCAAAGGCACATCGCATTGCACGTGTGTGTTATTGTTAACCCAACGACAAATAGAATTGGGTTTTTCTGTGCCATTGACTGCAGCAACAATTTGATAAGTATCGGGCGCATCATCGGTAACTTTTAATTGAAAATCTACCTCGATAGGTTCTGAATTTTCATTCATATAATAATGATTGAAGCAGCCCTTTAAGGGGGTGAGAGTTGGCCCCTTTAAATCATTGTAGACAGAAATCTTTTTCTCGATTTTTCCGCCTTTATTTTTAAGCACAATTTTAATATTACTCATGCCATGGGGCAAAAACACCTGGCCGTTCATTAACCCTTGGCCGTTAGGCACTCCTAAAGATCCATCTTGTAATTGATTATTCACATAAATTTCAGATTGAGGCAGCCCCATAGTTTTTGGATAGGTGACCTTAACTTGAATGGGCACAGGGATTTGAGAGTGAAGTTTTGCCCCGTCTTCTGGGCTTAAGATCGTAAATTCAGGCGGGGTAACTCGGTGCACAAATAGGGTATTGATGACGGTCTTGGGTTCAGGATCGGCGATGACATCTTCGGCGAATTGAGTGGCGGTTACCGTAATGGCATAGGTACCTGCTTCAGCCAAACTAAACTGGGCTGAAAAATTTCCTGAACTAGGGGAGTAGGTTACTTCATCAAAATTTTTCACAAAAATTTGTGAATCAATTAATAAATTTTGCACCCGAACTTGCAGGTCTGAAAGAACCTCGCCGTGAATTTTACCTTCTACTTTTAGGTTGGTAATATTTTCGGCATACTCTTGTTCAGGTAGTGGGCTGCTGATGCAAACTCCAAAATCAGCTAGCTCAGGATGAGTTTCGTAGCCATTAGGAAAGTGACTGCAATCCCCCGCATGGTTTGATTTAAGAATTTCTTGATTAGGGGCCGGGATCAACTCAGCATAAAAATTATAAAAGAAACCTTTTTTAGGAACAAAGCGCTCCATGTGAGGACGAATTTGGGGAATTTTTAAATTCATCGGTGGCTTGGGTGCCTTGGGTTTCTCGGTAGAAGTTGGAGTGGGAGTAGGGGTTGTCGATGGTGGTGTTGGTGATACGGGAACTTGAGGACTTGTAGTAGGTTCAGCAGTAACCGTGTCTTCAATCGTGGTTGCAGGGCTGATTTGATTTTGCTTATTGTCTTGAACCGTAAAATCAATAGCGTCATTTTCTGCCTGTCCGCAGGCCACCAGCGTCAAAACAAAAAAACTAAAAATAAAATAACGGCTAAAAGGTTTCATCAGAACCTCCCTCCTGCCACCAATCCTGGCGCCCCATTTTCATGAATAGTAGGAGCTACAACTAAGGGTATATCTCCATCCGTGAAAGCGGTTAGTGAACCAATAATGATCGTGTTACCTACTGAAATTCCACACATGGCCCAATCTTCTTCACTACAAGCAATGGCCATTGAAATAAGAGGGCCAGCGGGGGCTGCATAACGTATACCATCATATCGTAATAAGAAATAAGGCAACACATTGGCATCCATTAGGGCCATGGTACGGAATGACCTGCTTCTTTCTGCGGCTGGCAAGCTGTCGCTTTCATCCGACAAATTTCCCAAGGCCACCCCAAGATTTGCTACTTCTAATGCCAGTACGGCTGAAGGGAATAACCAATTATCTTCTAACAATCGATCATCCAAACGATAGGCCAATCCAGCCAAAGGTCCGGTTAACATGGGTAAACCTGCTGCACCATAACGATCATCTGCCAGTAAGATGCCCGCATCAACTATTCCCACACCCACAGCGCCGTACCCAACAACATCATTACGAGAAGTGGCTGCTACAACACCCAAAATTAAACCACCTGTTTCTGCTGCCACAACTCCAACTGCACTATTGGCATGGGCACTAGTTTGAATCGCCTCGGCCTGATTTCGTGGCACTTCCCCTGACTTGGCACCAATATTTTGAGCAATCCCTGCCGCAAGCCGTTCCCTCGCTGCTGGTGCCGCAAAAACACTAACTACCCCTAACGAGAGCAAATCTCCAATTACACTTAAGTCTTTATCGATTCTGAAAGGAGCAAGCTTAATGGTATCTCCAAAATGATATTTAGCCGTAACTGCAAACCCAAAATCAGTGGTCATTTGTTCTTCGGCTCGCCATGAGGACCCAAGCTTGGTTAAGTCAAGGTCGGCATAAAGGCTTAGGGAAAAATCAAGGCTTCCCTCAATAGCCTTCCAATAAGGAAGCCACCAGCCGATGGGGGTTAAAGAAAGAGTAACCGGAAAACTGACTTCGGTTTCTCCTGAAATTCCAAAGTCTTCTGTTTCAGGGGTGGGCTGGTTTTCGCAATCTTCAACGGCAGAGTGATTAAATTTGGCATATTTTTTACAAATCTCTTCTTGCTGTTTAGGGTCTTCTTGAGCATCGTTTTTCAAACGTGGAATCGACCAACGCACATTAAACCCAAGCCCATCTGCGGTATAAAGGGAATGGCCATTTTTTTCAAAGATCCTGTGAAAGTTATTCAGCCCAGCTGTAAAAACCAGAAACTGTTGTTCTAAAGTGGTGTTGCTGCCCAGATCTTTGGGGAGAATCGTTGTACCATAACGGAGCAATAAATCGAGAGTAGTGGTTGTTAAACCAGGAGGAATAATACAAATCGCATCTGTTCCCACCTTTCCACTAAGCCCCACTTGTTGATCGGCAATATTGGCGTAAATGCCTGCCTGCGCCGAACAAAAGAAACTAAATGCTGTGTAGTCATTACCCATAAGTTTTCAATCACCAACTCCCCGTAGAATTTCTCGGTAAATTCACGAAATTGTTGCGAGAATCGGCAATTCTCTTTGACGCGACTGGCCAATGGGTATTGCTGTCATTGCGAACCCGGGGCCCTCTGTCATTGCGAGCCCAACGGGCGTGGCAATCCCCTCGCTTAAACAGGGGAGATTGCGGAATTTATCCTGAGGCTTGCCGAAGGACCTCTGGGTTCGCAATGACAGAGGTGCCCAGGTTCGCAATGACAGATCGACGCCGTTGCTAAGGGTCCTGCTTGCCTCGCAATGACAAAGAAGGTACAATGCGTCATGTTTTTTTGGCGCAAAAACCAAAAGATAGATTTTCAAGAATTATTAACTCCTTTTGTTCAACAATTAGCTTCTATTAAAAATTTAAAACCCTTACTTAAAAATTTACTGCGCTCTTTGACGCAAACCGCAGGGGCTTCGGCAGCCAATATCTTGCTCTACGAATCCGAACTCAATCAATTTGTGATCCAAGAAAGCGCGGGTGGTGATCCCCTAGTTTGTCAAATTAAGGCTCAAGACTCGGTCATTGTTTTTTTGCGCCAACAAAAGGGGTATTTATTAAAAAGCGCCCTGGCTAACGATCCCAGGTTTATCGATATTCGCACGGCGGGCTTGCGTTTGATGACTGGGGTTGGGGCCGAAGTTGTATTCCCCATGTGGGCCGAGGCAAAATTGATAGGCCTTATGAATGTGGGCCCGAAAGAAAATAGGCAAGCTTATTCAGAGCCCTTACTTGAGCTACTTTCTACCATGGCCTCTATGGCCAGCCTTTCGGTGAATAATGCGTTACTTTATCAAGAACTCACCCGTCAAAATGCCCAATTGGCAGAAATCACCAAATTGAAACAGCAATTTACTTCTAATATTACCCACGAATTACGCACCCCCTTGCATGGTATTTTAGGGCTAACCGGTATTTTGTTAGAGCAATCTTTAGGCGAGCTTAATGGTGACCAAAAACGTTATTTAGAAATGATTCAAGCCAGTGGCCAAAACTTATTAGAAGTGGTCGACAAAATTCTTGACCTCACCAAGTTTCAAGCCGGCACTCAAAAACTCATCGTTAAACCCATTGATGTGCAAAAAGTAATTAGCGATATTCATCAAAACCTTAAACCAACCCTTAAAGAAGAGAAGGTTAATTTTGAAATAAAATTAGGCGAGGTTAATAAGGTTTATGGTGATGAAGAACAAGTATCTTTAGTATTTTTTAATTTATTGGAAAATGCAGCTAAATTTACGCTGCAAGGTAAGATTACAATTATTGCTTCACGAATTGGAGATATGGCGCAATTTTGTATCTCGGATTCTGGGATTGGTATGGATGAACACGAGCAACAATTTATTTTTGAATCTTTTCGTCAAGCCAATGGGGAACTGAATCGCGCCTACGAAGGCACCGGGTTAGGCCTAACCATTGCTAAAAAAATTGTCGAGCTGCACGGGGGGCGCATTTGGGTCGAATCCAAAAAGGGCCATGGGTCCAATTTTTATTTTACCCTCCCCCAAAACCCCTCCCTCGTCCAAATGTGACATTATATAAAACACTGTCATTCTGAACCCAGCAGGGCTCCCTGTCATTGCGAGCGAGCCCCGTTGGCGAGCGTGGCAATCTTCCATTTTATTCTTCAATTAATCTGCAAATTGCTGCACCTAAAAATAGAGTGAGGCGACTTTGCAGTTGAGTTAGCTTTTTCGACCCGGCGCTCCATCGCCGACCCTCATATGGATGACCTCTTGGTCAAGGCTAAAGCGATCGTCCAGAGGGATTGAGATTTGGACTGAAGGAGCCTCGAGAACTTTTCAACCTCATATTCGCGT